>NZ_JBQTCF010000015.1:0-93431 GCF_052379845.1 Roseinatronobacter sp. NSM
TGCGTGTTGCGTTCATTAGCATTCACGCGATCCACTTAAACCGTAACCGCATGATTGTGCTCGCAGTAGATTAGGTGGCCTCGGCATTTGGGGCCGCGAGGGGCGACCAGTTCCATGGCAGCCGTTCGCCCAGTCGGTTGATCTTGTGATCGTGGATGCGGGCGAGGATGTCAGCCAATTAGGCCTGTGGATCAAGGCCGTTCATTTTGGCGGTTTCGATCACGGTCATTGCCCGGGCCAGCGTTTCCGCACCTGTGTCTGCCCCGGCGAATAACCAATTCTTTCTTCCGATTCCAATGGGTCTGAGGGCGCGTTCCGCCGGATTGTTATCAATCGCCACCCGACCGTCTTCGAGGAACAGGCTGAACGCGGCGCGTCGGCTGAGGCCATAGCGGAAGGCCTTGGCCAGATCACCCTTGCCGGGGATCAACGCAAGCTGGCTTTCGGCCCAAGCGAAGAAGGCGTCGACCTTGGGGGCGCTGTGTTTCTGGCGTGCAGCAAGGCGGATATCCGCGGGCTGACCAGTGATTTCACGCTCGATATCGTAGAGCGTGCCGATGCGGTCCAGTGCCTCGTGGGCGATGGCGGATTTGGTTTTGGTCCATTCGTCATGGAAATCACGGCGCAGATGCGCCCAGCACGCGTTCGTTGGGCGGGCCTTCCCCCGGAAGGCCCGCTGATCCTCCTCACCACGCAGCCGGGGTGTTCCGTCAGGGTCCGGATCATAGAGTTTGGCATACCCCTTGTAGGCATCAGCTTGCAGGATGCCGCGCGTGTTGGCCAGATAGCGATGGACGTGTTCTTCTTTCCAATCCAGCGCAAAGGTGTAGACCGCCCCGGGGGGCGCGGTGCCCGCCCAAGGGCGCTGGTCGCGGATATAGGCCCAGATCCGGCCCTTCTTCACGCCCTTACCGAGGCCTCGATCGCGCAAGGATTTGTCCAGAACGCGGATCGGGGTGTCATCGGCATGCAGCAGGTCGCTGGCCATGACATCGGCCTCGATCCGCTCGATCAGCGGGGCCAGCACCTTCATCGCGCGCCCGCATCAATCGCCCAACGTGCTGTCGGGAATGTCATTCGCCATTGTTCTTGAACCAATGGCGCACAATGGCGCATCCCATGCGGGCGAAGATTTCGTTCAGGCGATACAGGGGAAGGTGGTCATCGTATTTCGAGACCAAGATGTAGGCCAGCAGCGCCGCGCTTGCTATGCTGCCGGGGTTGGGTCTGCTGGGCGCGTGTGGATGCCCCCTGTTTGGCAAGCATTATCTTCGATTTTCGGCGGGGTCTGCGATCGGACCTGTGTCAGGCCTTTTAGTGTGGCCTTCTATGACGCCACGAGTGGGTCATGCTGTTCGGCAGGCTGGGGTCACATCGGTTCACAGAGCGTGCCGGGCGCTCGAGGCTCGGGTCTGAATTTCCCTGCCTTGACCTTCGAAGTCCGTATCGCGTGCTCTTCGTCGGTCGCTTACGCTGGCCTTGCGGCCATGTCGTGCCTTTCTCCTTTCGTGGGATCAGGTCACGCCATTCGATAATTCTTCTGCTTTGTCGAAAGCGCCCAGATCATGCGCGCCGTTCGCGATGCGCTTGAACCCGTGGCGCTGCACCGCTCACTGTTCGCCAAGGCAACGGCCGCCACCATCTTCGGTTTGCGCGCCACGAGCGCGGCCAGCCAGCGGTTCGCACTCCCGCCCTTGCGGACCACCCAGCGGAACGCGCGCCTTTGGCGCGACGCGCCGACGATCAGCAATCGACGGATGTCAGTCTGCCCCATCTTGGCGCGACTGATCCCAGTCTGGCCTTTCCGCCCGTCGACCTTTGTCGCGGCAGTGCGGGCCGGAACGCGATCCGTCCGAGTGACGGACCCCACACCCAGCCAGGCGGCGAAGTTGCGGCCGCTGTCAAATGTATCAATATCAGGGGCGAATGCCGCGACAGCGCCTGCGGTGACAGGGCCGATGCCTGGGATGGTGCAAAGCCTGCGCAATTGCTCATCTGTCTTTGATGAGGTTTCCAGCTCACCTGCAAGCCGGTCAATGACTTCGGTGAGATGCGCTATCTGCTCAACATAGATCGATCCCATGTGTCGGACCGGCTCGGGCAAGTCTGTGGTCTCGTCAGCAAGGGCATTCTCAAGCAGCCTGAGACTTGCGGGCCCTTTGGGGGCGACCAGCCCGAACTCAGCCAAATGGCCGCGCAATGCGTTGATCAGCTGCGTGTGCTGTCGCACCCTGCATTGATGCGTGCGGAATGGCCGTTCATCAGGGTGCCATCGGTTCAAGCCCGATGGACGGCGCACGGCCTTGGGTTGCCGCGCTCTTTTCTGCCTCACTCTGGCGCTTTACAAACGGCTTCATGTAAGCAGCCGGCACAAGCCGAACCTCATGACCACGGCTTTGCGCAAATCTTCCCCAGTGATGCGAGGTGGCACAAGCCTCCATTGCCACAATGCAGGCCGGGTGGTCAGCCAACCGAGTACGCGTCATAGCGCGGTTGAATACAACCACCCCATCTGGCCCAACTGCACAGACCTGAAAGCGGCCTTTGGCCAAGTCGATCGCCAAAATACTGATCTTTGATGTCATCGATGTGCACTTCACTAAGCGAATATAGAACCGTCATGGTAAACGATGCCGGCGGGTGGGGGCATCCACCGCATCAGTTCACAATGGCGACGGCGAGATCAGTCTTTTTGGGCAAAATGACTTGACGGGGACAGGCCCGTTACCGAAGGCTGGGGCCTAGCCAAACCGCTCGGAACCGGTGACCGTGTTGAACATCCAAGCTGCCAGTTCACGACCTATCTGGCCGCAGACAACAACCCGCCATCTCCCCCGAAATAATTCTAGAAACAGATGCTTCGAACTGGGCAAGAGTTCACGAATAATCCCCGTGCGTAAACCTTCATAAGCGATCTTATCCGGTCAACCGCCCGCTGATGTTATAGCCCCACGGGGTTTATGCACCGCTTACGGTTACTCGGCCAATAGTCAAGCCAAGGGTACCGCGAATTCCATCTGGCATGAACTGACAGATGCGCGCCCCCGTCTGCAACCGGGGCCCGCGCATAAGCTTCGCACCCCCGACACGGGCATTAAGGCCATACCAATGGTGATCTGGCAGGCTTGACAAGGCCATCTGATGATTCTACCAACCAGTCGGTAAGTTTGGAGATCGACCATGCGCAAGGCAATTTCCCGCAGCAAGATTCTTGATGCCGCATCCGTGGTGGCACAACGCGACGGCGCGTCGCGTCTGACGATTGAAGCGGTCGCAAAAGAAGTGGGGCTTAGCAAGGCAGGGTTGTTGTATAGTTTCCCCAGCAAGGACGCGCTTATGCAGGCGCTGTTGCAAAAGATGATTGACGAATTCGGGTCAAATGCCTGTTGTGCGCGGACCGGCCTTGAAGGGGACCAGACGCCGCAAGGGAAGATGCACAATAAGCTTCAGTCCTTTCGTCGCCTGATGGAAGAAGACACGCATCTTGCCCATGCCGTGCTGATTGCGGGAACGCATAACCCTGAACTGCTGGAACCGCTGCGCGCGCATATCACCCAGGAACTGGACACTATGCTGCACGGCATGCGCAACCCGGTGGCCGCGCTGGTGCTTTTGTCGGCGCTGGACGGTATGCTGTTGCAACATCTGCTGGGCCTTCCGCCGGTTGACCCTGATATGCGGCGCCAGATGCTGGAGCATATCGAACAATCGATTTCTGGTCTGGAGGGGCGCATATGACCGCCCCCTTGCGCCAGATTGCCCTTCCGGTATTGCTGTCCTTTCTGCTGGCGGGCTGTATGCCCGATGCCAGTGCCGACACATCGGACACAAACGCCCAGCCTGCGCCGCTGGTCGTGCCGCTGATCACGGTTGCGCCCGATACCACCACCAGGTCGCGCAGCTTCGTGGGTCGGGTGCGGCCGCGCAGCACTGTCGATCTGGCCTTTCAGGTCGGGGGGCAGTTGATCGAACGCCCGGTTTCTGAAGGGGACCGCATCGACACAGGGGCGCTGATCGCGCGGCTTGATCCGGTGTCCTATGAACTGGCCGTTGCCCGCGCCGAGGCCGTGAATGCGCAGGCTTTGGCCGAATATGACCGCGCAAACACGCTGGTGGACCGCGTATCGACCCGCGCGCGCCTTGACACCGCCGAGGCCGAGCGCGCGCAGGCCCAGATCGCGCTGGCCGAAGCCCGCCGCGCGCTGGACCAGACAAGGATTACCGCGCCTTTCCCCGCGCTGGTCGCGCGGACGCTGGTTGAAGAATACGCCAATGTCACCCCCGCCGTGGCCGTCTTGCGGTTGCAGGACATCAGCGAAATGCAGGTCGTCATTTCCTTGCCCGAAAGTCTTGCCGCGATTGCGCGCAGCACTGCCGATGCCTTCAGTGTCAGCGCCAGTTTTCCGGCATTGCCCGACCTGACAGCAGCGCTGGAACTGCGCGATTTCGTAACCGAGGCCGACCCCGTGGCGCAAACCTATGATGTCAGTTTTGCCATTGCGGGGCCGCTTGACCCGCGCTTGTTGCCGGGGATGACTGCGAATGTGCGTATCGCGCCCAAGAATGACACTGGCCGAATGACCCTGCCCACAGGCGCGATTGACACAACCGGCCCTGATGGCCCGCGCGTGTGGCTGTATGATGCGCAGGCCAGCACAGTCCATAGCCGCCCTGTCACCCTTGGCCTGCCGCAGGGGGGGGCGGTTGTCATTGATGACGGTTTGCAGGCGGGTGACGTGGTGGTGGCCGCAGGCTGGTGGCAACTGACCGAAGGTGCGCCCGTGCGCCCGGGCAATTTGTAAGGGGCGGAAGATCATGCGTTTTTCCATTTCTGCGGCGGCCATCCGCCGCCCTGTTTCCGTGTGGATTGTGATCCTGATCTGTGTGTTTGGCGGGCTGTGGGGGTTTGGCAATGTCGGGCGGCTGGAAGATCCGGGCTTCACGCTGAAAACCGCGCTGGTTTTCACGCCCTATCCCGGTGCCACCGCAGACGAGGTTGAAACCGAGGTCAGCGAGCATCTGGAAAGCGCCATCCAGCAAATGCCGCAGCTGCGGCGGATTGAATCGAAATCCATGCCCGGCCTTTCGCAACTGACGGTTGAGATTGAAGACACTTATGGCCCCGACCAGATGCCGCAGGTCTGGGATGAACTGCGCCGCCGCATTGGCGATGCGCAGGGCAGTTTGCCAAACGGCGCGCTGGACCCTGTGATCAATGATGATTTCGGGGATGTGTACGGGCTGTATTATGCCGTGTCTGCCGACGGGTATTCGCCGCGTCAAATCCGCGAAATCGCGCGTCAGTTGCGGCGTGGGCTGGTCACAGTGGACGGGGTTGCCAAGGTCGATATTTCTGGGCTGATCGATGAAAATGTCGTCGTCGAAATCAGTTCCACCCGGCTGGAAACGCTGGGCCTGCCGCCTGCCCAACTGGTCCAGTCGATTGCCAATGACAACGCTGTGTTGCCGCAGGGCGATGTTGTCAGTGACCTGTCGCGGCTGCGTCTGGGCCTGCCGCCCGGTTATGCGACGCCCGAAGGGATTGCCGCGTTGCGCGTCGGGCAGGCGGGCACAACAGGCCAGCTTGGTCTGGCCGACATTGCCACAGTGCGGCGTGAAATTTCCGAAACACCGGACCTTGTTGTAACGCATAACGGCATGCAGGTTTTCACGCTTGGGGTTTCGGCGGTCACGTCGCGCAATGTGGTGGCGGTTGGTCGCGCGGTCGAGGCGCGGCTGGGCGAACTTATGGCCGAATTGCCCCCCGGCGTGGACTTGCACCCCATTTATGAACAGCACAAGGTTGTCGATCAGTCGGTGTCAGGCTTCATCGTCAGTCTGGCGCAATCTGTGGCCATTGTCGTGGCAGCGCTGATGATTGCGATGGGCTGGCGCGCGGGGGTTGTGGTGGGCACAACGCTGTTGCTGACGGTTATGGCAACTGTCATGTTCATGGCCCTGTTGGGCATTGAAATGGAGCGTATTTCCCTTGGCGCGCTGATCATCGCCATGGGCATGCTGGTGGACAATGCCATCGTCATTGTCGAAGGGATGGTGATTGGCATCGACAAGGGCAAACCCGCACAACAGGCCGCCGCCGAAACCGAAGCCGCCACCGGAATTCCGCTGTTGGGGGCAACAGTGATTGGCATCATGGCGTTTTCGGGAATTGGCCTGTCGCCGGATGCGACGGGGGAATTCATGTTCTCGCTTTTCGCGGTCATTGCCATTTCGTTGCTGCTCAGTTGGGTTCTGGGGGTCACAGTGACCCCGTGGCTGGGGGCATGGCTGTTGCGCCCGTCCAAAGGGGCGGGGGGCGACCCCTATGCGGGCCGGTTCTATAAGGTTTATGGCGGGATTTTACGCGCCACCCTGCGCGCCCGCTGGCTGGTCATTGCCGCAGTGGTGGCCATTACAGTAGCTTCGGTGATGGCGTTTTCGGGGGTGAAACAACAGTTCTTTCCTGCATCGACCACGCCGTTGTTTTATGTGCATTACACCTTGCCGCGTGGCGCGGATGTGGCGGCCACACAGGCGGATATGGCGCGCATTGCCGAATATCTGGCAACTGCGCCGGGGGTTACGGATGTGACCACCTTTGCGGGGGGCGGGGCCAGCCGGTTCATGCTGACTTACCCGCCTGAACAACCTGATCCGTCCTATGGTCTGGCTGTTGTGCGCACCCGAAGCGCTGCGGAAATTCCCGCACTTGCGGAGGATCTGCGCCGCAGCCTGCCGCAGCAATTCCCTGCTGGCCATTTGCGGGTGGAACAACTGGTCTTCGGGCCGCCCACGGGCGCAGATGTTGCGCTGCGCATCTCGGGTGATGATCCGGCGGTGCTGCGCGCGCTGGCCGCACAGGCCCAGCAGATCATGCACGAGGCGGGGACGCTGCGCGATCTGCGCCATGACTGGCGGCAACCGGAACTGGCCATTGTGCCCTTGGTTGATGAAGCACGCATGCGGCTGGCCGGGGTCACACGCAGCGCCATCGCCGATACAATCCTGTTTGGCAGTTCCGGGCTACGGGCCGGGTCCCTGCGCGAGGGGGACACGCAATTGCCGATCCTGCTGCGCCGCCCTGAAGCTGAACGCACCAGCCCCGGCGGCCTGATTGACCTGTCGGTGTGGTCCGAGGGGGCGGGCAGCTACGTCCCGATGAGTCAGGTCGTGGACCGGATTGAGATTCGCGCCGAAGAAGCGCTGATTCATCGCCGTGACAGGGTGCGTACGCTGACCGTGCAGGCCGATGCTGCAACCGGGCTGACGGCCGATCAGGCGTTTCGCACAGTGCGCGCCCGGATAGAAGCCATGCCATTGCCGCCGGGTTACAGCCTTGCCTGGGGCGGGGAATATGAAAGCGCCGCTGAAGCGCAAGCATCACTTGGGGCGCAACTGCCGCTGGGTTTTCTGGTGATGTTGGTGATTTCGGTGTTAATGTTCAACCGCGTCAGGCAACCCGCGATCATCTGGCTTGTCGTTCCCATGTCGGTTACAGGCATGTCGCTTGGCTTGCTTGTCACGGGCCTGCCGTTCACCTTCACGGCGCTTTTGGGGCTTTTGTCGCTTTCGGGGATGCTGATGAAAAACGCCATCGTGCTGGTTGAGGAAATTGACGCAAGGCGCGCGGCGGGCGACGCGCCCTTCGCGGCACTGGTGGATGGGTCCGTCAGCCGGTTGCGGCCTGTGTTGCTGGCGGCAGTGACAACCATCTTCGGGATGCTGCCCTTGTTGCCGGATGCGTTCTTTGCATCCATGGCGGTAACAATCATGGGCGGGCTGGCCTTTGCCACAGTGCTGACCATGATAGTGGTGCCAGTTTTGTATGCGCTGATGTTTGGCATTCGCGCAGGTGTCCGCGCCGCGCCGGCGCACCCGACCCCCGCCACATGACGTTGCCCCCCCCTTGCGCCCGCGGGCGCAAGGGGGGGCGGGCGCAAGGGGGGGCGTGGAACTGTCACAGGACTGTTATGTTCCCTTGGTATGGCCTGCCCGGCAACAGCAAACCGGGAGATACAGATATGAGCACATTCAGGCTTCACGCCGCAACGGCAGCGATTGCCGCCATATGTTTTGCAAGCGCGGCAACCGCGCAATCGGTGGCCGATGTCTGTCCCGCGCCGCTGCGCATGGCCGATACCGGCATAGAGGGGATGGGCGACCTGACCGAAGCCTTCGGCCCCTTCGCCGAAACCTTCGAGGAACTGACAGGCGTTGAACTGGCGCTTTATTCGCTGTCCAACCGCACCGCTGCGGGCACCGCGCTTCAATTCGATGAAGTCGAGTTTGTTTTTGCAGGACCGTCCGAATTTGTGCTGTTCCAGCAACTGGCCGAAATGGACATCCTGTTTTCCATCGTGCGCCCGCATTACGGGTCCAGTTTCGTGGTCAAGGCCGATAGCGACATCCAGACACTTGCTGACCTGAAGGGCAAGCGCGTCGCACTGAAGGATGTGGGGTCTACCTCGGGGCATATTTTCCCGATGATGCTGATGGCCGATGCCGGGCTGGACCCGGAACGCGACGCCGAAATCATCATGGCCGGGGATGCCCGAATTCAGGTGCTGATCAACGGCGATGTTGACGCGATGGGCGGCGGCAACAAGGACTGGGACGCGGTGCGCCGTCAGGACCCCGACACGGAATACCGCCTGCTGGCACAGACCGACACGCTGCCCGGTGATCCTGTTGTGATGCGCGCGTCCCTGCCACAGGACTGCCGCGACGCGCTGCGCGCCACACTGGCCGAACATGCGGACGTGTTGTGGGACAGCCTGACAGCCACTGATCGCAACGCCGACAAGTTCATCGAACGCGACGCCTATATGTCCTTCGAGACGGACCCGGCAATCTATGATGTCGTGCGCATGGCCTATGAGGTCGCGGGTATTGCGCTGGACGATTGATCGCGGACGCAGTGCCATCACGGGCGGCCACCCTTCGGGATGGTCGCCCTTCTCCATGAATTGACCGTCACACAGAAAGATTGTCCAATGACATCAGCCATTTCATGCCGCGATGTGCGTGTAAGCTACGGTCCCCTGAATGTTCTGCGTGGCGTGTCCTTTGACATTCCGGTGGGGCAGGGGGCCGTGCTGCTGGGGGCGAATGGCTGTGGAAAGTCCACATTGATGCGCAGTCTGAACGGGCTGGAAAAGCTGCAATCAGGGCAGATTGTCATCCATGGTGACAGCCTGACAGACGCCACGCGCCGCGATTTGCGCAAGATCAGGCGCGCCATGGGCTATGTGTTCCAGCAATTCAACCTTGTCCCACAACTGAGTGCCTTTCAGAATGTGCTGTTGGGGGCGATGGGGCGTCACCGGCTGGGCATTCTGGCCTGCCTTGGGTTGACTGCACCGCAAGGCGAACGCGCGCGCGCCATGGCCTGTCTGGAACGTGTGGGCATGGCGGATCGCGCGCGCCACCGCCCCTCGGAATTGTCGGGCGGCCAGCAACAGCGCGTGGCCATCGCGCGCATGTTGATGCAGGCGCCCAAAGTCGTGATTGCCGACGAACCCATTGCCAGCCTTGACCCCAAGGCCGGGCGCGAGGTTCTGGACCTGCTGTGGCAGATCGTGCGCGAAGAAGGGCTAAGCATGCTGTGCACACTGCACCAGCTTGATCTGGCACAGGAATATGCAGACCGCATCATCGGCATGAAGGCCGGAAGGATCGAGATTGACGCCGCCATTGCCGATACGGACACGGCCCAGATGAACGCACTTTACAGCGGCATGACCCGCGTGGATGCCCAACCCGCAGGAGAAGCCGCATGAGCAAGACACCCTCCATCCCCCCGCGCTTTCGCGCGCCATCCGCGCTGACATGGGTGTTGGTCGTGGGCTTTGCCGCGTTTTTCATACAGGGGTTGATCGCGTCCAATATTTCCATTGACCGGCTGGTGCGTGGGGCCAACAACCTTGTGCGTTTTATCGGGCAGGCCGTGCCGCCTGATTTTTCACGCGCGCCCAATATTGCCGATGCCATGCTGGAGACGCTGAATATTGCCATTGTGGGCGTTACCTTCGGGTGTTTGTTGTCCATTCCGCTTGCCTTGCTGGCTGCGCGCAATACGGCACCCAATGCCGTGATCCGCACTGCGGCACGGTTCATCATTTCCGTATCGCGCACCATCCCGGACCTGATCTGGGCGTTGATCTTTGTTGTGACGGTGGGGCTGGGGCCGCTGGCGGGTATTCTGGCCATCATCATGGACACAATCGGCTTTGCCGCACGGTTTTATTCAGAGCGGTTCGAGGAAGTCCAGAAAGGCCCGTCCGAGGCGCTGACCGCCACGGGGGCAGGCCGCTTGTCGGTTATCTTCGGGGCCATCCTGCCCGAAAGCTTCGCTTCCATGACAGCAACATCGCTGTTCAGCGTGGAAAAGGCCATCCGCTCTGCGGTAACGCTGGGGCTTGTGGGCGCGGGCGGTATTGGTGTGGAATTGTCAACCTCGATGCGCCTGTTCCGCTATGATCAGGCGGCCGCGATTATCCTTGTCATTCTGGTGGTTGTAATTGCGTTTGAACAAATATCGTCAAGCATCCGCAAGCGTATCATTTGACATGGCGCAAACGCGGGTATTAGGGCATGTCACGAAAAACTTGTGGCCATTATTGGGCAACACGCTTTCAAAAATCATGCAACCGCAAAAAGGGGGGCAGGGGACGCATGGGCGCCAACAGACATAACGCATTTGCGCGGCAGGGGTGATGAACCGCAGTGTTTCAAACGACGGGTAATTCGTATTTCGTGAAAACCACACTTCGGGCGCCAAACATTTCTTTTTGTCGGCATAATCCGGCATTCAGCGTCTTGCCACCGTCTGTCGTTGAAATCCCGAAACTGAACCAGCGCCGCCCTGCAAACTCTGCCTCAGCGATATGCGCCATGATAAGATCAAGCGCGCCCAGATCCCTGCCTGTTTCAGTGGTCGCCATGTATTGGGCATGAAGCGTATTTTCGCAATCAAAGACGACAATTCCCCCTACAATTGCTTGACCGTCAAACGCTTGAAACAGAAGAATATTCCGAGGAAATCTTTGTTTCAGGATGTGTATTTCATCAAGGGAATGTGTCGGCGCAGCTTGATGCGCCTGCTTCAGCCTGTTTGTCAATATATCCCAGAATTGCGTGAAGTCATGCGTTTCACAAACCAGAAGGCCAGATGCAGACGCTTTTCTTGCACCATGCTTTTTGGATTTCGACAGCCCCGGTCCGTGATTTATATCGATGACCGATGCAAGGTCCACGCTTACTGTGCTGGCACCATGCACAGATAAGGCATACAGGTCTTCTTCCGCCGGATATTTATGGAAGATATGAGGGATAGATTTATAAAAAAGTCGGTCCATGTCATGGGATTTAAGATAGTCTTTGAGTTCTGAAAAAATATCGCACATTAAATCTGCAGACATTGCCTTGCCTGTCACAAAACCACCATATGTCAAACCGCCATGCGATTGCAGAATTTTTCCTGACTGGTTGGCAGGCAAAAGCGCGACAGGCTTGTCTTTATAGGTGACGATCAAAGAATGATCACTGAAGCGGTCACTATGATAGTTCAAATAGTTGCGATCATGAAGGAATGTGCCATTCTTTGACGTGGCGACAAAATTGTTCCAAAGTTTCGTGTCATCCGTATGAAAACGCTTGATACGCAGCCCGTTGGTCATGCTTGAACCCGTTTCGCATACCCAACCCCGGTCCGTCCCATATCGTTTCCATTATAAAACAGGAATTCCGTGTTGTCGGGCGTCCTAAGGTAAGCGGGATAACAGGTCATCTGATCATCCCATGCGCCCTGTGCGCCGCGTGGCAGCTCCACGTCATCGGTGCGCGTGAAATTAACGCCATCAGATGAGATAAATCTATGGCTTGCATAGTTTTTCTGAAAAGTGTCAGAGGTAGCGCGCAATTCCCATTTGCCATCCAAAAGGCGATTGGCGCGCGGGCGACCTATGCGGTATTCATGCGGGTTTGGTGTGATAATTTTTTGCGCTTTAGAATTGTCAAAATGTAACCCGTCGGGGCTGGTTACTGTCCAACAATCATATTTTGGATAAAGGATATTATCAATAGCCTGCCATCCTGACCCGCGCGACATCCATGCCCGATACCCACCTTCCGGCAGTTTGGCGATGGAATGCAATGCACCGATAAACGGGCCGTCAGGGCAGCGGTCAATAACAGGTGTCGCGCTGTAGCGTTCAAAACTGTTGCCACGGTCACGGCTTATCGCAACCCCGGTGAATGCCAGAAACTTTGCTTTCGCAACCAGTTGGAACCCTATGTAATACAAGCGTAATTCCGTTTTGGATACGTCAAGAATTTCACCAAGAATGACGCCATTATCGTCAAACATTCCTGGTGCGCCAAGGTCCAGAACGGGCGTTTGCGACACGGCTTTTATGTTACGCGGATCACGACTATCAACGTCGATCCAGCCGATGCGGCTTATTCCGCTATTGTCGCGCATGCCGCCAAAAATACGGATTGTTTCATCGTCGCGCAGCCAAGGGCATGGGGTCATAAAAGAATGCTGTGCCCAAGCTTCCTTGCCATTGGGGCAGTAAATCAACCCTTGTTTTTCCCACGTCATTCTTCTGGCCTGATCTTGTAATACTTGTAGGAAGAAACCCTGGAGGGCTGGGCGGGATGCCCGTTCAAAATTAGTCCGGATTCGGTAAAGGACTTGTTAACCACCGCCGCCATTCCCACCAATGTATCCGGTCCAATCGATACATGATCTGCAAAACTTGAATTCACGCCCAAGAAAGAGCGCCGCCCGATTGTGCAATACCCCGAAATGACCACATGTGACGATATGAAACTATAATCGTCAACCTTGCTTTGATGGCCAATGTGATTACCCGACCAAAGAACGCATCCATCCCCAATTCTGACTTCGTGTTGAATGACGTTATTTTCAAATATAAAAACATTCTGTGCAAGTTCTGCTGTCCGCCATACCATGGCCCGCGGGCTTATGAAATTCGCCAGCGTATACCCCTTATGACGGGCAAGGCCAATCAGCCGTTCGCGCACCCGGTTCAGTTTTGTCGATGTTACCGCCACATGCGCGTGCGTTTCAGATGGCGGGAAAAGTTTTTCGGCATCTTCAAATGCGACAACCGGAAGGCCGAACTTCTGCGTTTCGTTCATATACTCTTGCTCGACGGCAAAACCCACAACCGTATAGGGGCTGTCAACGGTGAAGTATTCATAGGCGATATCGGCAAATTCGCCCCCCCCCACAATCAAGAGATTATTCACAATGAACCCACCTGTTAACGTCCCATTATAAGGGGTATTGTAGTTTATACTTCCGGCTGTATAACGTGGTCCACCAGAAGAAGCGAGATGACGCCTTGGCCCTGCAAGATTGTTACATTCTGAACCTCCCCAAGATTGAAGATTCCAGAGGTAACCTAACCTTTGTGGAAGGTGGGGTCCACCTCCCATTTGATATCAAGCGGGTCTACTACCTGTATGATGTTCCCGGCGGCTCTCATCGTGGGGCGCATGCGCATCGAAATTTGCATCAGTTCATGGTCGCCATGTCCGGCAGCTTCGATGTGATCCTCAGCGATGGCCATCAGGAACGCACGTTCCATCTGAACAGGTCATATTTCGGGCTGTATATCTGCCCGATGATGTGGCGAAATCTGGATAATTTTTCATCCGGGGCAGTGTGCATGGTCATGGCATCCGCGCGATATGATGAGGGGGACTACATCCGCGACCATGGTGACTTCCTGCAAGAAGTGGCACGCTAGGATGAATGTTCCGTTTCTGGACCTGAAGGCTGCGTATGACGAATTGCGCGCGCCTGCGGAGCAGGCAATGTTGGCGTCCATCCGGTCCGGTTGGTATATTCTGGGACCGGATGTGGAGCGTTTTGAAGAAGCGTTTGCGCAGTATTGCGGCGTCAACTTTGCCATAGGTGTGGCGAACGGGTTGGATGCGCTGCGTCTGGCGCTGCTGGCTGTCGGTGTGGGGCCGGGGGACAAGGTTCTGGTGCCGTCGAACACCTATATTGCGACATGGCTGGCGGTGACCCAATGTGGCGCAACCCCCATTCCTGTGGAACCTGATCCCGCGACCTGCAACATTACTGCCGAAGGGATACGCCAGTCCATGCAGTCGGGCGTGAAGGCCGTGATTCCCGTGCATCTATACGGGCAGCCTGCGGACATGGGGGCAATCATGCCTGTGGCAAGGGCGCTTGGTCTGAAAGTCATCGAGGATGCGGCGCAGGCCCATGGCGCAATGCTGGACGGGATGCGCATAGGGGGGCATGGCGATGTGGCGTGCTGGAGTTTTTATCCCGGTAAAAACCTTGGTGCGCTGGGTGATGGCGGGGGGTTGACCACCAATTGCCCGCAAATCGCAACCACGCTGCGGATGCTGCGCAATTATGGTTCAGATGTAAAATATGTCCATGAGTTGCAAGGGCTGAATAGTCGGCTGGACCCTGTTCAGGCGGCGTTTCTGTCGGTCAAGCTTGGCGTTCTTGACGAATGGAACGCGCGGCGCGCAGCAATAGCGCACAGGTATCTTGAAACGCTGCGCGATACGGCGCTAACCCTGCCTGTGGTGATGCCGCATGCAACGCCGGTATGGCATTTGTTCGTTGTGCGCCATCATGACCGTGATGAATTCGCAAAACGGCTTGCCGAATGTGGTGTCAGCACATTGGTTCATTATCCAATTCCGCCGCATGCGCAAAACGCTTATGCAACGCTTGGCTTGACGGATGCTGATCTGCCGGTTGCAGCCACACTTGCCCGCGAAATGATAAGCTTGCCGATCGGGCCGCACCTGACGGACGCACAATGCGAGTTTGTAATTGAAAGCGTATTAAGGAGTATCTGAGCAACAGGAGGCGGGAAATTCGCTGTCGACATGTCCCAAGATTTGACGGCGGGGTGTATGCGAATTCCGATGCGCACCAAATTGTCCCTCTGTGCCGCGCCATCGCCTCGGGCATAGCTGGTTCTGACAAGCCCCCACTGGATTGGGCACTGCCGCGCAACTGTCCGTTTTCAGGGTGGCGGAAGGCCGCAGGTCCGCGTGCCATGCGGTGCGTCAAAGCTTGGACTATGAAGGAACATACGACCGAAGCAGGGCTGAAATTCCAGTGCAGTTTCCAAGTATTTGACACCAACAAGAATGGCAATCCCAATGCAACCCACATGTTCCATCGTATGCACGACATATAATCACGCGAAGTTCGCAAGTCTTTCGCTTGCGTCCATTTTCAAGCAAGATTACCCGAATATTGAGATTGTTATTGTTGATGACGGGTCTACAGATGGGAATGTCGACGTAATTCGTGAAACCCTCAAATCGTCCCCTTTTCCATATGTGTTGATCGCCCAGGACAACACTGGAAACATTCCCATGAACGTGAATCGCGGGATTGCTGCTGCGACGGGTGATTATATTTCATTTCTATCACTTGATGATATTATCTTTGAAGATGCGATTTCATCAAAGATGGAGATCGTTAAAAACAGACCCGATACTGTTTTTGTCGCAAATACATGCAACACTGAAATAAATGATGCGGGCGCGACAACCAAAGTTATGTTCAAGTCACCACTTTATGAAGTTGATGTCCCGAATGTTGAGTTTTTGTTGGAAACGGAATATGAAAAAATTGGAACATTCTACTTGCAGGCTGTCATAATAAAGGCTGACGCTATTCGCGCCTTTGGGGGAATGGACGAAGATATTTCAGGGGATGATCTGATTTTACGGACCAAGTTGTTCAAATATATGATCGCCCATGGCACCCGAAATTTTGCCTTGATACACGAACTAGCCTTGGCATATCGCAAGCATGATGCCAATTTACACAAGAATGTCTGGAACCAGATTAAAACTGTGGCGGATTGGCACGCAAGATATTTTCCTGACCGGCCCTTTCCAGGCACCGGGCGGTCATGGGTGAAAATGTTTGTTAACCGATCCCTAAAGGCGGGAGATAAGCATGCAATACAGAAGGCGCGTGACTATAGCCCGGTTCTAGCGGATATTATTGATCAACATCTTCGATCGTGGAAATGCAAAATGCGTGTGTTCAAAAACGTTGTGAAATCTGCGTTTGCAAATGTCAGAAATGTTGGAAAAACTCCATGACAACTCAGTTCAATCCATCATTTGAAACTTTATGATCATGTATTCTGGAAGGCGCCCGCCCACACTGCCCCTTGTTGCGGGGCTTTGGGTGTGAAAAAGCTGAAAAGGGGCATCGTCGTCCCCCTTTTGGGGCCGAGGCGGGGGGCGACGCGATCCCCTTGTGTAGGGACAAAAACCCTCCATTGGCATATCTCGCAACTCATTCCGCAGGCAGCCAGTGAGCATCATCGTCGTTCTGCACCTCAGCCATCACCTTGGCAATGGTTGTGCCGCCATCTTCTGCCAGACGGTCGACGCAGCTGCGCACGAGGAACCCTGTCCCAAGCTCCTCGGATAGGCAGTAGAGTTCGTAAATGTCGCTTTCCCGATCTCTGACATGCACGCAACGCTCTGACGCCCCAGTCAATTCAGTGGACAGGCGCAGATTGTCGAGCCAGCGCAAGCTTTCCTTTGTTCAATCGGCACTCGGGTCGGGTTGATCTTGCGTTTGAGGGCGGCGGTTCCCTTGAACTTGCTGCGCGACCAGAATTGCGCCGTCGTCAGCCCGAGCGGCAAACCCTCTGGCGTGATGGCCATGCTGGCATGCATCAAGAGCCCGCAGACCGCATGTTTCTGAAACCGTCCTTCCTTCAGCTTGCGTCCGGTCGATATCTTCGTGAACCCCACCTTCTCTGGAGCCGAACGCTTGAAGGAGAATTCTGTGGTGTCCTGCAGGATCAGGATGGGACCATCAGTTGCTCGAATACGCAGGGCAGAAGCGGCAAAATGGCCCTCGAGGATGTTGTCTTCGCTGATATTGCCATTGGAAAAGAAGCGATAGGCGGCCTTGGTGTTCGACCAGTCCTGAAACGCCGTCGGCAGCGATTCTTCCGGCCGGTCCCCAAGGGCCTGGAGCATTGCTTCGAGCCGCCGGTTCAGTCGGACATCTCCCAGATCGCATCCGGCAGTTTCCGTTTCCACCCAAGTCTGTCCCATGTCTGCACCTCAATCATTTGGTGCCACATGACGAATCATGATCGGGTCATTTCGAGCAAGACCAAGACTGTCGGGTGAATCACTTCGTCGCACCACACTTATGGGTAACTGCAAGCCGATTGCCACCGCCTGCCTTGTGTTGGCCTGATAGCCTAAGACACGTGCATAGCGACGTCGTTTGCGACGTCTCTTATGTGCGGAGGGGTCATGCGAGGCGAAATTCTGGGGGGCTGCGAAGCTGGGGCCATCGGTGGCTGCGTCTTGTGACATCGTGATGAAAGACAGGCCGCATCCAGAGCAGGGCTTCCGGACCTGCCTGGGCATACTGTCGCTGGCCAGAAGCTTCGAGCCGCAGCGGATTGATGCTGCGTGCCGCCGCGGGATCAGCATCAAGGCCCGGTCGGTCCCATCCATCCGTTCCATCCTGAAGACCGGCCTTGATCAGGCTTTCATGGAGCCAGAACCCGAAGAACTGCCGCTGCAACACCCCAACAGGCTTGGGAAAAAGCTGGATTGCCTGCGCCCTCGGGAATAAGGCCTGCCGCGATGATCGGCGCGTCGTCCCTCACCGCGTGCCCCGCCTGTTCCAGATGCTGGCCATCGCCAGGGGCGACGGACGGCGTGCCCGTGTCCTCAAGGCAACCGAACGCACTGAATTGCAGATCCTCGACGAGTGGGGGCTGTCAGTTCTGACATCAACCGAGCGTCGCAACTTGCTTGAAATCCTCGATGATCGCCAAGGTCGTGGCGCGACGGCGGCGGTGGGGACGCCCCCTGTTTGGCAGACAGCCGCGCGCGCAGGAGTTTTCCTCGCCATCCGTGCCAGGCAGTGTGATCAAGGGGTCTTACCTGTCCAGACGCACCAGAAATTCTGGTTCAGCGGGTGGAGATGCCCTCTATATCAACGGCGTTAAAGACGGCATGGACATCGAAAAGCGGCGGTCTGAATTCCTGCGCGAAAGAGAGAGAAAAAAAAAGATACTCACTTCACGATGGCGCGCAGGCATAACACCATTCGGCAAAGTCCGGCGTCAGTCGGGGACTTTTGGTATCAAACCCCCTGAAAAGCGTAGGTTAAACACTGTGAAAGCACACGTTTGTAGTGGTTCTTGGCCTTTTGCTGCCCTTCTCCATTGGCTGAAGCCCGCGCTGTCGGCGGGCCGGGGTCTGCCGATCCCACATATTAGGAATGCAGTTTATCCCGGCGGCACACTCCTGACATCAATCGCTTGGCGCGCCTTCGGGTCATCGGCAGGCCGCGGGACGGCCCGCCGATGGCGCGGCGGCCTGCGGCCTTTGCTCCGCGCCTTGGGTGACTGCTTCAGGCCAAAAGGTCACCCCGCTTTCAGCCCTCCTGCCGTCTGGCCTAGCGCCCAAGTTCCCTGATCCCGCGCGTGATCCCGTCCAGCGTCATGGGCACCATGCGCCCCTCGAATAATTTGTCAATCATCCCGATGGACTGGGTGTGGTTCCAGTGGTGCTGCGGTGTCGGGTTGATCCAAAGCGTATCTGGCCATTGTGCGCGGGCGCGGTTCAGCCAGACTTGGCCCGGTTCTTCGTTCCAATGTTCATTCGCGCCACCCTGATACAGGATTTCATAGGGCGACATGGCCGCATCACCCACGAAAATACATTTCCAGTCAGGGCCATAGCTGCGCAGCAAATCCCAGGTTGCAATACGGTCGCTCCAGCGGCGGGAATTGTCGCGCCAGACAAATTCATACAGGCAGTTGTGGAAATAATAATGCTCCAGATGTTTGAATTCGGCGCGCGCGGCGCTGAACAATTCCTCCACCGCGCGGATATGGTCATCCATGGACCCGCCAATATCCAGCAACAACAGTATTTTAACAGCGTTCCGCCGTTCGGGCCGTGTCTTGACATCCAGCCAGCCCTGTTCTGCGGTGGCGCGGATTGTGCCGTCCAGATCCAGTTCTTCTGCGGCCCCGTCGCGCGCCCATTTGCGCAAGCGCTTCAGTGCCACCTTGATGTTGCGGGTGCCCAGTTCCACAGTGTCGTCCAGATTGCGGAATTCGCGCTTGTCCCAGACCTTGACCGCCCGCCTGTGGCGCGAGGAATCCTGCCCGATGCGCACCCCTTCGGGGTTATAGCCATAGGCCCCGAAAGGTGAGGTTCCGGCCGTACCAATCCACTTATTGCCCCCCTGATGGCGGTCTTTCTGGTCCTTCAGGCGCTGCTTCAGGGTTTCCATCAGCTTGTCGAAACCGCCAAGCGCTTCAATCTGCGCACGATCTTCCGCGCTCAGATGTTTTTCGGCCAGTTTCCGCAGCCAGTCAGCGGGCAGATCGACCGCCTCCAGAACCTGATCTAGGGAAACATCCTCCAGCCCCTTGAAGCTGGACGCAAAGGCGCGGTCAAACCGGTCCAGATGGCGTTCATCCTTGACCATGGCCGCGCGCGCCAGATAGTAGACCCCCTCCACATCATAGGTGGCAAGCCCGGCCTGCATCCCTTCCAGAAAGGCCAGAAATTCGCGCAGGGAAACCGGCACGCCATGGTCACGCAGGGTCTGGAAAAAGCGCAAGAACATGGGGCTAGAGCAGCTTTTCCAGCCCGATTGTGGCAAATAACCCCACCAACGCGCCGACAATGCTGCCAACGGCGGCATACTGGGCCTTGTCCAGCCGGTTGCCGCCGCGCTTATGTGCGCTGCGCAGGCCCAGAAGCGCACCGGCCACCAGTCCGAAAATCACGATCATTGCAGTTCTTCCTTCTGTTTTCAGTTCCTGCGCGCAAGGGCTTGGATTTCTGCGCGCCGGTTTTCTGCCGCTTGCTGCGAGCCGAAGCCATACAGCGCATAGGGAACAGAGTCACGGCGCAGCGTGTCCGCCGCCCCGCGCTGGTCCAACTGTTCCAGTGATTGCGCGCGCAACAACATCAGCGAAGCCAGCAAGGCCCCGTTTTCTGTCTGGCGCGCTGCGGTCATGGCCGTGTCTGTCAGCTGCAAGACCAGATCATGTTGCCCGCTGGCCAGCGCCTGCGCGCCAAGATGCAGATGAACATGGGCGCGGTGAACCTGCGTGCCTGGCCGCAGGCCATAAATGCGCGCCGCCAGGATCATGGCATCCAGCGCCTGCGCGCCATCTTCCGGCGGGGCAAACCGCGCGGACAAAAACAGGCTGAAGGCAAGGCGTTCATCCTGCCAACGCTGGTCCAGCGCGATGGCCAGCGCGCGCTGCGCGTAGCGGAAACTGGTGCGGCGCGATGGTGCGCCCAACGCGCCTTCAATGGCGCGTGTCCATGCCGTGGGGGTGGGAACCGGGTCCAGCGGGGCCGTGGTGTTTGCGCCGGCCGGGTTATGGCGCGCCAACAGCGTGGGCAGGCGGTCGGCCACCTGTTCGCGCGTCATGCCGGGCTGCAGTGCAGGGTCATTCCAGACGCGCAGAACCAGCATGTCAAAGCCTGTCAGAACCGTTTGGAAATTGTCATCATTCCAGACAGTTTCGCCAATGCGGAACAAGTCGTTCAGCGGGCCAAGCGCTTGGGCAATTTCTTCGTGAAGGCAATCGCGCATGTCCTGAACTGTGCTGTCGGCGGGCACAATAACCAGCGCGCGGTCACGGCGCACAACGCGTGTCCAGTCCAGTGCGGGCGCGCGCGGATTGGCGCGGAACTCGTCCCAACTGGTGATGTTGGGCAACACAAAACAGGCAGCATTTGGCACCGCACGGCGCAGTTCGGCGCGCGGGACGAATTCAACCGCGATCTGGCCTTGCCCATTGATGCGCCCGATATTTAGCCCCGCTTCGCGTTGCAGGCGCGCGATCAGCCTGTCGGTTTCAACAATGCCCAAAGGGGGCACCTGTCCGTGCAGCGACAGCGTGACCGCCCCTTCAAAGCGGGAAAACTGCGCAATTTCGCGCCCCGATTCCAGCCTGAAGCCCAGTTCCAGAATATCTTGCGCAATCTGGGCATTGCTGCGTTGGGGCCTGAAAATGCGCGGCGCGCCAAACAGTGCCGCGGAACTGAGTGCGCGGGTTTGCAACGACAGGTCAATTGACGGTTCCGGTGCAGGGGTCGGCCCCATGGCGCAGCCCGCCAGAAACAGCGCCGAACAGAGCAGCATCACGCGCGTCATACGGGGCGTTTGTATTTGATGAACGGGGTCACTTCACCAAGCTTGTCATAAAGTTTGCGCGCTGTCGCGTTGAAATCCTGTGTCATCCAATACACGTTTTCCACACCGCGCGCATCAGCTGCGCCATAGACGGCCTCAATAAGTGCCCGCCCCGCGCCCACGCCGCGCGATTCCGGTGTGGTGAACAGGTCTTGCAGGTAACACACCCCGTCAGGATGCCAGCAATGGGCGTGAAACAGGTAGTGCACCAGCCCGATGGCCTGCCCCTGATGCCATGCCAGATACCCGCACGGGCTGTGCGGATCATCCGACAGCAGCGCCGCGAAAGTAGCGTCATACACATTCAGCGGCAGCGAGGTGTCATAAAAATCCAGATAGGCATACCAAAGCTGCGCCCATTGCGGTTTGTCCTGTGCGGATACCGGTCGTATGTCCATATCAGCGTCCCTGCCTGCGTGCCATGAACGCCAGTCGTTCAAACAGATGCACATCCTGTTCGTTTTTCAGCAACGCCCCATGAAGCCGGGGCAGGGCATCTGGCCCGTCGCGCTTCAGGTCTTCGGGCGTCAGGTCTTCGGCCAGCAACAGTTTCAGCCAGTCCAGCACTTCTGAGGTGGAGGGCTTCTTTTTCAACCCCGGCGTGTCGCGCACTTCCAGAAACTGCGTCAGGGCCGTGGTCAGAAGTGCGGGCTTGATATCGGGGAAATGCACATCGACAATCGCCTTCAGTGTGTCGATATCCGGAAAACGGATATAATGGAAAAAACAGCGGCGTAAAAAGGCGTCTGGCAGGTCTTTTTCATTATTCGATGTGATGATGACAATGGGGCGCTGGCGCGCGCGGATCATCTCGCCTGTTTCATAGACAAAAAACTCCATCCGGTCGAGTTCCTGCAACAGGTCGTTGGGAAACTCAATATCGGCCTTGTCGATTTCGTCAATCAACAAGACCACGCGCCCCGTTGCCTCGAATGCTTGCCACAGCTTGCCCTTGCGGATGTAATTGCGCACATCATTGACGCGCGCATCGCCCAGCTGGCTGTCGCGCAGGCGCGACACGGCGTCATATTCATACAGGCCCTGTTGGGCGCGGGTGGTGGATTTGACGCCCCATTCTATCATCGGCAGGTCCAGCGACGCGGCAATCTGGCGTGCCAGTTCAGTCTTGCCCGTGCCTGGTTCGCCCTTGACCAGCAGTGGGCGTTCCAACGTGATGGCGGCATTGACGGCAACGCTCAAATCATCGCTGGCGATATATGATTTGGTGGAGGTGAAACGCATGTTTTGGTTGTTTTCCCTGCAGTGTGGCGCATCCGCTTTGTGCAAACCTAGCTTGCCCGGCGATGCGCGGCAAGGCAGGTTTCACAAAGGGTGCGAAAGCGCGTGACATTCCCCGGCCCTTCCGGTATTTGCCCGTCACAGCGCTGAATATGGGTGCAAGATGGATGAAGACCTCAAGACCTATCATTCTGCACAGACAGGGGAACGGGGCATGAAGCCAGAGACATTCCTGCCGGATGATTACCGTCCGGCCGAAGACGAGCCTTTCATGAATGACCGTCAGCTGGAATATTTCCGCAGAAAGCTGATGGTGTGGAAAGAAGACATCCTTAAAGGATCGCAAGAAACGCTGGCCGATCTGGCCAATAGCAGCCGCAATATTCCCGACATTGCGGACCGCGCGTCAGAAGAAACCGATCGCGCGCTTGAACTGCGCACCCGCGACCGGCAACGCAAGCTGATTTCCAAGATTGATGCCGCGCTGCGCCGGATCGAAAGCGGGGATTTCGGCTATTGCGAGGTGACGGGCGAGCGGATTTCGCTAAAACGTCTGGACGCGCGCCCCATCGCCACAATGACCTTGCAGGCCCAGGAAGCGCATGAACGCAAGGAACGTGTGCACCGCGACGATTGATCTTGCGGCACAGGGCCAGACTGCGACACCGGGTTCCCTTATGGACCCGGTTTTTTTATGTCAGGGGGGATGCGGGGCTGTCGGTTAGGGGGATGATGTGACGCTTGCAGGGTTGGAAGTCATTGTTATCGGCGGCGGTATTGCGGGGTTGGCCGCTGCCGCAAGGCTGCGCCAATGCGGCGCGCAGGTGCTGCTTCTGGAACAGGCGGGCGGGTTTCGTGAAGTGGGCGCGGGGTTGCAGATCAGCCCCAATGGCGCGCGCGTGCTGGGCGCGTTGGGGCTGGACGGGGCGCTGGCGCAAGCGGGCATGCGCGCGCGCGCTGTGGTGTTGCGTGCAGGTGCCAGCGGCCAACAGGTCATGCGGCTGGACTTGCCCCCCGGCGGGGCGGGGTTTCACCTTGTTCACCGTGCGGACCTGATTGCGCTGTTGGAAAGCGCCCTTGACGGGGTTGAAACCCGTTTTGTGGCGCAAGTGGCACAGGTCACGCCTGACGGTCCGCGCCCCAGTGTGACCTTGCAAGGCGGCGCGCGTTTAAGGGCGGATCTGGTTCTGGGTGCGGATGGGTTGCATTCGGTGCTGCGCCCCGCGCTGCATGACGGCGCGCCCGAATCCCCGTTTTTCACAGGTCAGGTGGCGTGGCGTGCGCTGATTCCCGCCACCGACCACGCCCCGCCCGAAGCGCAAGTGTTCATGGGGCCGGGGTGCCATCTGGTCAGCTATCCGCTACGGGGGGGGCGCTTGCGCAATATTGTCGCAGTGCAGGAACGCCGCGAATGGGTGTCCGAAGGGTGGAACCATCCCGATACCCCCGAAAACCTGCGCGCGGCCTTTGCGGGGTTTGGCGGTCCGGTGCCGGACTGGCTGGCGCAGGTGCAGCAGGTTTTTCTGTGGGGGTTGTTCCGCCATCCTGTTGCGCGCCACTGGCACAAGGGCCATGCGGCCATTCTGGGTGATGCGGCCCATCCCACGTTGCCCTTCATGGCGCAAGGCGCGAATATGGCGCTGGAGGATGCGTGGCAATTGGCCCAATGCCTGCAACAGGCCCCGATTGACCGCGCGCTGGCCCAATACCAGACTGCGCGGCGCGCGCGTGTGGCCAAGGTGATCGCGGCTGCGAATCGAAATGCGCGCAATTACCACCTGCGCCCGCCGCTGGCGCCTGTTGCACATGCGGGTTTGCGGCTTATGTCCAGACTGCGCCCTGATGCGGCATTGCGGCAGTTTTCGTGGATTTATGATTTTGATGTCACGCGCCCGTGACAGACGCTGGTTTTCACGGACGCGCCCCCCAAATATAAGGGGCACGCACAACGAGGGGCCGCATGGACAGTGATCAGATTGCACGGATGGTGTATCTCGGGGTCTGGGGCACCGTTCTGATCGGGTATTTCCTGATCGCGCGTCAGCAAAATATTGGCCAGACATTGCGCCACGCGCTGTTGTGGGGGCTTATTTTTGTGGGCGTGGCTGCGGGCTATGGACTGTGGCAGGATATCGGCCAGACCAATCGCGTATCTGTCACCGGGGATGGGGCGATTGTGCTGCGCGCCGCGCGGGACGGGCATTTCCATCTGGATTTGCAGGTCAATTCCGAACCCGTCCGATTTATCATTGATACGGGCGCGTCCGATCTGGTCTTGTCGCGCGCTGATGCCCAGAAGGTGGGGCTGGCACCGGATACGCTGGCCTATCTGGGGCAGGCGCGCACGGCCAATGGCACTGTGGGGCTGGCGCGGGTCAGTCTGGATGAAGTGATCCTTGCGCAGGGTGATCTGGAAATCCGCGATACGCAGGTGCCCGCCTTCGTGAATGAGGGCCAGTTGGATGTGTCGCTGTTGGGAATGGGGTATTTGCGCCGCTATGCGCGCATTTCCATCGAAGGCGAGCGGCTGATTCTGGAAAGATAGGCGAGATGTGCTTGTCTGGACAGGCGCGCAGCGCTAGGACTCATCTCGAAAACCGATTGAGGAAACGCGCATGCCTGATGATCTGATCAACTCTTTCATGACTGGCCCGGACGAACAGGGACGGTTCGGCATTTATGGTGGCCGTTTCGTTTCGGAAACCCTGATGCCGCTGATTCTGGAACTGGAAGCCGAATATGAACGCGCGAAAACTGATGACAGTTTCTGGGCGCAGATGGATGACCTTTGGAAGCATTATGTGGGCCGCCCGTCGCCCTTGTATTATGCCGAGCGCCTGACCGAACATTGCGGCGGTGCGAAAATCTATCTTAAACGCGATGAGTTGAACCACACTGGCGCGCATAAGATCAACAATGTTCTGGGTCAGATCCTGCTGGCCATGCGCATGGGCAAATCCCGCATCATCGCGGAAACGGGCGCGGGGCAGCATGGGGTTGCGACCGCGACAGTTTGCGCGCGCTTCGGGTTGCAATGTGTGGTCTATATGGGGGCACATGATGTGGAACGTCAGGCCCCGAATGTGTTCCGTATGCGCCTGTTGGGCGCCGAGGTGGTGCCCGTCAAATCCGGGCGCGGCACATTGAAAGATGCCATGAATGACGCGCTGCGCGATTGGGTCACCAATGTGCATGACACGTTTTATTGCATTGGCACGGTGGCAGGCCCGCATCCCTATCCGGCGATGGTGCGCGATTTCCAGTCGATCATCGGCAAGGAAACCCGCGAACAGCTGATGGAGCGCGAAGGGCGCTTGCCCGATACCATCATTGCCGCCATTGGCGGCGGGTCCAATGCGATGGGCCTGTTCTATCCGTTCCTGGACGATAAGTCGGTCAATATCATCGGGGTCGAGGCTGGTGGGCGCGGTGTTGATGACCGCATGGAGCATTGCGCAAGCCTGACAGGGGGACGCCCCGGTGTGCTGCATGGCAACCGCACCTATCTGCTGCAAGATGACAATGGTCAGATTCTGGAAGGGCATTCCATTTCAGCAGGGCTGGATTACCCCGGTATTGGGCCGGAACATGCCTGGCTGAAGGATATGGGACGCGCGCAATATGTCTCGATCACCGATGCCGAGGCGCTGTCCGCCTTCCAGACCTGTTGCGCGCTGGAGGGGATCATTCCCGCGCTGGAACCCAGCCACGCCTTGGCGCATGTTCTGAAAATCGCGCCGGACCTGCCTGCAGACCATCTGCTGGTCATGAATATGTGTGGGCGCGGCGACAAGGATATCTTCACAGTAGCCAAGCATCTGGGCTTTGATATGGGTGCATAAACTATAGTTTATGGCCCAGATATAAACCCTTTAACAATGGATTAACCTTTTGCGGCGGGGTAGCGCTTTGGTGCCGGGTGCAATTATTGAATCGCCCCGGCAGCTTGTTGTCCGAGTGCGCTGAGTTCCAGCCCGCAAGGCCAGAAGTTATTTGTTTCAGCCCAACGGGTAATCAGTTGTAAAGAGTGGTCGATGTATGCGTTGTAAAAGTAGCGGGCTGATTTAAGTCGATATGACGGTGCGCCTTATCGGGAAACCGGGTGGCGTGTTTTTAACCAGCTGGCTTTTGCTTGCGTAACCAGTGTTAAGAGTGCCCCCGCACCCGGCGGCATGTGCTGTTGGGTGCGGGTGTTTCTGCCTGAAGGATGTTGCCCAAAACCGGAACCTTGTTTTGAGCTTCGCGAACATGCCAGATCACTTGATTGACGCATGTCCTGTGACCACGACTGCATGAAACATGCTGTGGCGGTCGATTATTGCTGTTGGGCGACGGAGATTGCGCGCAAATGCCTGCACTGCCGCTTTATGTCAGTATTTTCACGCTGTGTGTGGTCCTTGCGGGCGCGGCGCCTGCGCGGGCGCAAGATGACGCGCGCGTGCGCATTACCCCGGATATGGTGCGCGATGCGCTGCTGGGGCAGGGCTATTCAGTTGAATCGATGACGCGCACGCTGCTGGGGCGGGTGCGCGTTGTGGCATCTTCGGGGCCGGTATGGCGTGAAGTGGTGATTGACCTGTCATCTGGTCAGATTTTGCGCGACTATGCTGTTGAATTTTCACCAAATGACATTCCTCATCGCACCAGTGACGCGATGCCGCGCGGGGGCACCATGCTGGATGACGACGACCTGTCCGGGATCAGGGGGCCGTTCGAATGACATTTAGCCCCAGTCAGTTGGTCGCCCTTGCGACGCCCGTGAAGGGGGATGCGCGGTGACACCAAAATTTGTTATCCTGATCATGGTCTGTATTCAGGCAATCGGCGCGCTGTTCTTTATCAGTGATATAGCGATTTCCCTTTTGGGAATCGAACGCCAGCCCATCGACTGGAAGTTGCGCGAGATGATGGAAATTGGCGCCGCAGTCGCGCTGATCATCGGCTTGGTCATGTCCGGGACCCTGCTGGCGCAATCCCAGATCAAGCTGGGGCGCGCCGAAGCACGGTTGCAGCGCGCGTCAGGCGCGTTCATTGACCTGATGGAACAGCGCTTCGCTGAATGGGGCCTGACGCCTGCCGAACGCGACGTGGCGTTTTTCGTGCTCAAGGGGTTCAGCATTCACGAAATCGCAACCTTTCGCAGCACCTCTGAAGGGACCGTTAAGGCACAGACCAATGCCATCTACCGCAAGGCGCAGGTAAATGGGCGTGGTCAGTTGCTAAGCCTGTTCATTGACGACCTAATCGTTGACGCCGCCCCCCACCACCAGACCGGCCAGAAATAACGCACTGCCGCTATGCGGCCTTGCGCGCAAAACTATTGTAATCGCAAGGGTTTGGGGCGCGCCACACTTGCTATTCCAAGTCGGTGGCATATTTCTGAAGCACGAAAAGCGGCACAATTTGCAAGCTGTGCTGATGTGTCGATCGCAGCCGCACCAGCGGGGCAACGTTTTCTTCATGCGCCTGCAGAAAACGCGCGGCACATAGGCACCAGTAATCGCCGGGCTTCAGGCCCGGAAAATCAAACTCCGGGCGCGGGGTGGACAGGTCATTGCCCAGATATTTGGAATAGGCCAGAAATTCAGCTGTCATTCTGGCGCAGACGGTATGGCGCCCCTGATCCTGCGCGCAGGTATCGCATGACCCGTTTCTGAAAAACCCTGTCACCGGGTCGTGCGAGCAGTGCTCCAGCGTGCCGCCCAGCACATTCAACGATGGTTCCATCCGAACTGTCATGACCTTCTCCCTGAGTGATGCCTTTTCGTGGGGCGTCTAAGCGTTGGCCCGAAGGGCATATGATGGGCTAAACTGGCAGGGCTGGCGCGCGCCAATCCACCCATGCGCCGTGATAATCCGCGCGCCCCAAATCAATACACTCCCCCGAGGGCCAAAGTTCAAGCGTAAGCTTCGCACCCGGTCCGGCGCCGTCATCTTCCATGGACAAATGCGCAAGCGGTTCATCCTTGCGCAGTTTTGCACCCGCGCGCGCCAACAGCGCTTGACCACGTTCCTGCAGGTTCGTCCCCATATATTGCCACATGATGGTATGATACACTAGATGAAGTGACTGGGGCAGGGGGCGCGACAGGCGGTGTTCCAGCCAGTCAATCGCGCATCCGCGCGTAATCTGCGGGCGCAGATTTGCGGCAAGGTCCAATGCGTGGCTGGTCCGGTCCAGCCGGTCGCGCTGGTCCGCCCAGATATAGCTGAGCAGGCGCAGACGGTCTGTCACCGGGTCAAGCGGGTTCAGATCGACCCCTTCGCGCGCCCGAATGACTGGCCGGACCATGGGCGGGGGGGCGCCGTGCCAGTCGGGGGCCAGCGTCAGTGCCGCATCGGTTGGCCCATGATGCTGGCCGTCAATATGCAGGGCGTAATGGTCCCAGATCAGGTTCAACCCCGCACTGCTGCCCAGTTCCGACAGCACCAATGGCCGACCAAACGCTGCCGTCAGCCATTGTGCCGCGGCAATGATGACACTGGACCGGCGCAGTTCGTTGGTCTGGGGCGCATGGTCCAGTGTCGCAAGGATGGCAGACTCATTCAGGCGGAAAACAGCCTCGATCGCGCGCCAAAGCTGGATGTCGGGCACTGTGTCGGGGGCGTTATACAAGCGCGCCAGTATCGGGGCCTGCCCGCCCAGCACAAGATGATGCAATGCGCCCGCCAGACGCAAGGCCACCGCATCGGGGTGCAGGCGGTGTGCGGGCCAGTGCAGCACCCTGTCTGCGACTGCGCGCCCCGGTGTCAGCCGGTCGGCCACCAGCCCCAGCACCCGCCCCGTCAAAGGAGAGCCGAGCGCGGCGCAAGCTGCGGCCTGACGGCGCGCATGATCCCGGAATGTCATTTGAAGCGGTCCATCAACCTTTGCAGGGGCGTGCGTCCGTCGGTGGGTTCGGGCGTATCCTTTGGCGCGAAATTGCGCGGTGCGGTGGGTTTTGGCGCAATTGGTTTGGGGCTGATGGCAGGACCACTGCGTGGCGGGGATGTGCGCTGCGCAACCATATTGGAAAAGCGCGCGTTATCCCCTGCCGCCAACGCCACCGCGCCATCTGCGATGCCCGCAAGAAGCGGGTCCAGCCAGTCCTGATCAGATTTTACGAAATCTGACAGGACATAGGCCGAAACGCGGTCCTTATGGCCGGGATGACCGATGCCCAGTCGCACGCGCGCATATTCCGACCCTGCATGGGCGTGGATGGACCGCAACCCGTTATGCCCTGCA
Source organism: Roseinatronobacter sp. NSM (assembly GCF_052379845.1). NCBI lineage: Bacteria > Pseudomonadati > Pseudomonadota > Alphaproteobacteria > Rhodobacterales > Paracoccaceae > Roseinatronobacter > Roseinatronobacter sp. NSM. The sequence continues at coordinate 29,730 of NZ_JBQTCF010000015.1, forward strand.
TGACCGCCCCCCTGTTTCAGGCGCAGTTTGCCCGGCGCAAGGTCCAGTTCATCGTGGAACACCACCAGATCGGCCAGTTCCAGTTTGTAAAACCGCATCACTTCGCCGACAGATTGCCCCGAAAGGTTCATGAATGTGCCGGGTTTCAGCAAGATCACGTTTTCCTGTCCCAGCCGCCCTTCGGCCAGTTCGCCCTGAAATTTCGTGCGCCATGGCGCGAATCCGTGCTGGCTGGCAATACGATCAAGCGCCATGAAGCCGATATTATGCCGGTTTGCAGCGTATTTTGCCCCAGGATTGCCCAGACCAACAAATAGTTTCATGCGACAGTTCCCCTATATGCAGTGCAGCATAATAGCTCATCGCGTTTGTGAAAAGCGGTCACTGCGCGATTGTTTGTTCCGTATCTTCTGAATTAGCAGAGATACTCCTGCAAATATCTTAATTCAGAAATCGGCAGATGTATGGCTTTTCAAGGGAAACTGGCTGTTGCTGCAGCTGTGCACCAGTCAGATTATCGTGATGGCCCCTGCTGTTTTGGGCAATGCCAGGCCCTTGGTGGTGGGCGTTCTGGCCACAATGAAAAACGAGGCACCTTTGCAGGTGCCTCGGAAATGTCATCCAGATGTCAACGCTGCCTTATTCTTCAGCAGCCGCGTCTTCTTCATTGTCGGATGCGACCAGCGCGCGCGGTGCTGCGATGTTTGCAATCACGAAATCGCGGTCGATTGTGGGTTTCGTTCCATCGGGCAGGGTGATGGCCGAGATGGTGATGGTGTCACCGATTTTCAGACCCTCAAGGTCGAAAACCAGTTTCTCGGGGATGTCCCCGGCCAGCACATTCAGTTCCACTTCCGGGCGCACAACAGTCAGCATGCCACCGCGTTTCAGGCCCACGCATTTTTCGTGGTTGATGAATTCAACCGGAATAAACAGGTTGATACGGCTTGTGCGACGCAGGCGCATCAGGTCCACATGTTCCGGCAGGCCATTGACGACATGGCGCTGAATGCCACGGCAAATGACGCGCACATCGTCCTGACCTTCAACCTTCAGGTTGAACAGTGTTGACAGGAAACGGCCTGCTTTCAGCTGCTTGATCAGGTAATGGTAGTTGAAATTCACAGGCAGCGGGTCGGAACCGCCCCCATAAACAATACCGGGTACTTTATGCTCACGACGAGCTTGACGAGCGGCCCCCTTGCCTGTCCCCGTCCGTACCTCGGCCAAAAGATCCGGGATCTCACCAGCCATTGGAATTCTCCATATGTTACAAGTTGAAATGCCCGCCTCCAAGGGTGCGGGCCATAAGTCAGGCGGCTATAGGGCAGATTCGGCCTGTTGAAAAGGGAAAAAGGCCGCTATTGCCGCAACACCCGCCTGCAACAGCGAAGCCGGTTTGCCCGTATCTGCGCTGCAAACGGCGCTACAACAAAATGGTCGGGTCGCCGAAACCCTGGGGCACATACAGGTTCTGTGGTCCCAGATTGCGCACATCGGTTTCCCCACACAGCGCCATGGTGATATCCAGTTCCTTATGGATGATTTCAAGCGCGCGTGTGACACCGGCCTGTCCCATCGCGCCCAGCCCATAGGTGAAGGCCCGCCCGATATAGGTGCCCCGCGCCCCCAGCGCCAGCGCCTTGAGCACATCCTGACCGCAGCGAATGCCGCTATCAAGATGCACTTCCACCTTGTCGCCCACCGCGTCCATGATTGCGGGCAACATGCGTATGGAACTGACCGCCCCATCCAGCTGGCGCCCGCCATGGTTGGACACGATGATGGCATCTGCGCCAATATCTGCGGCGCGGCGGGCGTCTTCGGGGTCCATAATCCCCTTGACGATCAGCTTGCCGCCCCACCAGTCCTTCAATTGTGCGATGCGCGCCCAATCCAGCGAGATGTCGAACGCTTCTGCTGTCCATGTCGACAAGGAAGATGGGTCGGTCACGCCCTTGGCATGGCCCACGATATTGCCAAAGAAGCGCCGCTTGGTGCCCAGCATTTCCAGCCCCCAGGGAATTTTGGTCATCATATTGGCAATGGATCCGGGGGTCAGTTTGGGGGGCGCGGACAATCCGTTTTTCAGGTCCTTGTGGCGTTGGCCCAGAACCTGCAAATCCACCGTCACCACAATGGCCGAACATTGCGCCGCGCGCGCCCGTTCAATAAGGCGGCGCATGAAATCGTCATCCTTCAGGGTATAGACCTGAAACCAGAAGGGTTTGGTGGTATGTTCGGCCACATCCTCGATGGAACAGATGGACATGGTGGACAGGGTGAAGGGCACGCCAAACGCTTCTGCTGCGCGCGCGGCCTTGATTTCGCCATCGGCGGATTGCATGCCCGTCAGGCCCACGGGTGCCAGCGCCACGGGCATGGACACATCCTGTCCGATCATGGTTGATGCCGTGCTGCGGCCCGACATATCAACGGCCACGCGCTGCTTCAGGCGGATATGGCGAAAATCGCTGATATTCTCCCGAAAGGTCTGCTCGCTCCAACTGCCGGATTCGGCGTAATCGTAAAACATGCGCGGGGTGCGTTTTTCATAGATGCGGCGCAGATCCTCGATATTGGTAATTACCGGCATGGCGGCCCCCTTCAAATTGGTAAGAATTAATTACCTGAGTGTCGGGGGGCGCGCAAGCAGCGCGACAGGTTGATGACGCTAGCCCAGAATGCGTTTCACCCAGCCCTTGCGGTGCTGCGCGGTGTCATCGTCGGTGGGGGGCGTGTCGGCGGGCGCTGCCGGCCCTTCGACCTGTTCCTGAAAGCGGGTGAAGAAATCTGCGGCCATTCGGCGGGCAAACCCGTCCACAATGCGGCTTCCAAGTTGGGCAAGCTTGCCGCCGACACTGGCATCAACGTCGTAATGCAGCAATGTCGCGCCAGTTGGCGTTGGTTCCAGCCGCACGCGCGCCTGACCTTTGGCAAAACCGGCCGCGCCGCCTTTGCCTTCGCCCACAAGGGTGCAGCTTTCGCCGGGGACCATATCCTGCATGGTGACCACCCCTTTGAAGGTTGCCTTGACAGGCCCCACTTTTTGCACAACCACTGCTTCAAACCCGTGTTCGGGCGTGCCTGCCAGTTCCTGACAGCCCGGCACACAGGCCTTCAGCACATCTGCGTCAAACAGGGCGTCCCAGACGCGGTGGGCGGGGGCGTCGATCTGCCGGGTGTCTGTCATTTGCATGTGGTCTGTCCCTGTTTGCCAAATCCTTGTCGCACCTTACGGCATATGCGCAAAACCGGGAATCAGGCTTTGGTCGTATCGACCTTGGTCTTATCGCGTGTCTGCTCGCATGGGGTGGATTGACGCCATGGGCATTTTGTGATCACAATTCGGACATGCAAAAATCCGTTCTGCGCCCGTCCGTTGTGTCCGAAGCTGCGCCCTTGTCGGCGCATGACAGGGTGTATCGCGGGTTGCGCCAGCAGATCATGCATGGGGAATTGCCGCCCGGACATGCACTGACTTTGCGCGGGATTGGCAAATCCTTCGGGGTCAGTATGACGCCCGCGCGCGAATCCGTGCGCCGCCTCTCGGCAGAAGGGGCGTTGACGCTGTCGGCCTCGGGGCGGGTGACCACGCCGGAGCTAAGCAATGAACGCATAGAGGAACTGGCCTCAATCCGGGCGCTTCTGGAACCGGAACTTGGCAGCCGTGCGTTGCGGCGCGCGCATCTGGCGCTGATTGACCGGATGGAGGTGATCAATGACGCCAATGCGCGCGCTGTCAATCGCCGCGACCCGGTGGAGTATATCCGCACCAATCTGGAATTTCACCGCACCTTGTATCTGCGCGCCCAAAGCCCTGCCATGCTGGGGTTGCTGGAAACCGTATGGCTGCAGCTTGGCCCCACCATGCGCGCGCTTTATACGCGGTTGCAGCGCACCACTGCGCCGCCACACCACCGCATGATTCTGGAAGCACTGCGCGCGGGTGATGATGCGGCCTTGCGGCTGGCGCTGCGCACGGATGTGACCCAGGGGTTGCGGCATTTGCAGGCGTGATATTCAGCCCGTCGGGTGTGGTATCGTATTTGGGTGAGCATTCTGTTGCAGTCGCATCTGGCCTTTTGCGGACACCGGGAATGCCCCAAGGCGCGGAGCAAAGGCCGCAGGCCGCCGCGCCATCGGTGGGCCGTCCCGCGGCCTGCCGATTTCGCCAGTTCCACGCCAAGCCTTTGAACTCAGGAGTATGCCGCCTGCATAAACTGCATTCCTAAAACGTCGGATCGGCAGACCCCGGCCCGCCGACAGCGCGGGCTTTGTCCAAGGGCGAACGTCGGCAAAAGGCCATACTCAGCCATCGCCATATATGCTCATCGCAAGGCACGGGCGCCGAACGACAAAGCCCCGGCACATGGCCGGGGCTTCGCGTGATGTTATTGGCGTTTATGCCGAAGGTTCCGGCTCCATCCCGCCATCTTCGTCACCGCGCTTGCGGCCGCGCGTTTTGGGAATCGCCGCAACCGAGGGGGTGCCGCTGCCGGTGCTGTCGGCGTCGTCATCGCCGCGGTTCAGCGGTTCACCGCGCATGACACGGGTAATTTCCGGCCCTGTCAGCGTTTCATATTCCAGCAGGCCTTGCGCAAGGTTTTCCAGCTCATCAGCGTGATCGGTCAGAATGCGCTTGGCGGTATCATAGCCTTCCTGAACCAGTTGGCGCACTTTGTCGTCAATCATCTTCTGGGTCATGCTGGAATGGTTCGACCCGCCACCATAATTGCCAAGATAGCTTTGCTGTTCATTGGCATAATCGACATAACCCAGTTCGGGGTCAAAGCCGAATTGGGTGACCATGGCGCGCGCAATCTTGGTGACTTGCTGAATGTCGCTTGCCGCACCGGATGTGACCGCATCTTCACCAAAGGTCAGTTCCTCGGCCACGCGCCCGCCCATCGCCATGGCGATCTTGGATTTGTATTTGCGGTAGCTGACCGACAACTGGTCGCGTTCGGGCAGCGACAGAACCAGACCCAGCGCACGGCCGCGCGGGATGATGGTTGCCTTGTGGATAGGGTCATGTTCGGGGACATGCAGGCCGACGACAGCATGGCCGGCCTCATGATAGGCGGTCAGTTTCTTTTCATCTTCCGACATGACCATGGACCGACGTTCCGCGCCCATCATGACCTTGTCCTTGGCAGACTCAAAGTCCTCCATCGTGACGAAGCGGCGGTTGGACCGCGCGGCCATCAATGCGGATTCATTGACCAGGTTCGCCAGATCAGCGCCCGAGAAGCCCGGTGTGCCGCGTGCGATGATGCGCAGGTCGACATTCGGCCCCAGTGGCACCTTGCGCGCATGCACGCCCAGGATACGTTCGCGCCCCTTGATATCGGGGTTGGGCACCTGCACCTGACGGTCAAACCGGCCCGGCCGCAACAGCGCGGGGTCCAGCACATCGGGGCGGTTGGTGGCGGCGACGATGATGATGCCTTCGTTGGCTTCAAACCCGTCCATTTCCACAAGCAACTGGTTCAGCGTCTGTTCGCGTTCGTCATTGCCGCCGCCATAGCCCACGCCACGCGACCGGCCCACGGCGTCAATTTCATCAATGAACACGATGCAAGGTGCGTTTTTCTTGGCCTGCTCGAACATGTCGCGCACACGGCTGGCACCGACACCCACGAACATTTCCACGAAATCCGACCCCGAGATGGTGAAGAAGGGCACGCCCGCTTCGCCCGCGATGGCGCGCGCAAGAAGCGTTTTACCCGTGCCCGGAGGGCCGACCAGAAGCGCGCCTTTGGGGATTTTGCCACCCAGACGGCTGAATTTCTGCGGCTGGCGCAGGAATTCAACAATTTCTTCCAACTCGTCCTTGGCTTCGTCAATGCCTGCGACATCATCAAATGTGACGCGCCCGCTTTTTTCGGTCAGCAGTTTGGCCTTGGATTTGCCAAACCCCATTGCGCCACCCTTGCCGCCCCCTTGCATGCGGTTCATGAAATAGATCCACACACCGATCAGCAACAGGAACGGCAGCCACAGCATAAGCGTGGACAAGAAGCCCGATTGCTGTTGCGGACGTGCCTCGACCGGGATGCCGGCGTCCAGCAAGCGTTGCGTCAGGCCGGTGTCATCGGGGCGCACAGTTGAATATTGCTGCCCATCGCTGCCCACAAAAACAATGCGTTCGCCATCAATCGTAACCCGGCTGACAGCGCCCGAATCGACGCGTTGCACGAAATCAGAATAATTAACACTGCGCGCTGAAGATGTGCCTTGATTGTTGCTGAACATGTTGAAAAGCATGATCATCAGCAAGAACAGCACGATCCAGAAAGCGAAATTCCGTGCATTACCCACGGGCGTCTCCTTTGGTTTCGGTCAGGTGCGCGGGTCACGAAGCAGCCCGAGAGCGCGATTTCCGCGCACCATATACGGTGGTATCACGCGAAAACCGCGCGCTTCTTCCCCTTGTTACATAGCGATCAGAGTTCTGCAATCAATCTGCGCGGGTTAAGAAAGTTGTGCGCGGGGCCAAAGATCACGGGTTTTCGCCTGCCAGCCGCAATCTGGCAGGGCCAAGGGTGCGGCAACAAGTGTTTTATCCTGCCAGATTGCAGGACTGGCCAGCAAGGACGCATAGGGCAAGCGCCAGCCGTCGCGCGGGCGGCATTGATCCGCGCCAGCGGGGCCAAGCGCGGCAATATGCAGCAGCGGCGCGGTTTCGGGCAAGGGGGTGGGGGGCAGGACATGCCAGCGCCCGTCCCATGTGCTGCCCAGTGGCGCGCGCAAGTGCGCGACAGCTGTGTATTCGCGGGTGATGCGCAATTGTCCCTTGCTGCGCGCCAGCAGGCACCCATGCAGCGTTATGCGCGCTGCGCTGTCCAGGGCGGCGGTCAGCGTGTCCAGTCGGGGCCTGTAGGGATTGCCCGAAATGGCCTGCAGCGCGCGCGCAACCAGCCTTGTGCGGGTGTCCTGGGGCAGGGCGTCCAAGGCGGGCGCGTCAAAGATGTAATCGCCATATTCCACCCGCAGAATTTGGGCCGCCTGCGTGTTGGTCAGAAATTCAAGGCTGTGTGCCGCCGCGCGCATGCGGTGGGCGGTCTGCGCAAGGCGGTCCATGTCCAGCCCCAGCGGGGCAAGCAGCGCCAAGGCTTGTCGCGCCTTGACCCGGTCAAAACCGGGGTCCAGATTTGACGGGTCGTCCACCCAATCTTCTGCCAGGGCGCGCAGATAGTCGCGAAGCTGCGCGCGCCCCAGATCCAGAAGCGGGCGCAGCCATGTGGTGCCATGCGCCACATCCCGCGCGGGCATTGCCGCCAGCCCTTCAACGCCAGACCCGCGCGCAAGGCGCATCAGCAGGGTTTCGGCCTGATCATCGCGGGTGTGGCCCAGCGCGATGGCGTCCAGCCCCTGCGCCTGCGCCCAGCGGGACAGCAGGTGTTTTCTGGCCTGTCGCGCCCTGTCCTGCAGGTTGCCCCGTCTGTCCCATCCGCGCCAAACCAGCGTCTGGTGTGACAGGCCCAGTCTGGCCGCGCATTGCGCCACCATCGCGGCTTCTTGTGCGGATTGGGCGCGCAACCCGTGATCTACCGTGGCGATGTGCAGCGTGATGTTGTGCTGGCTTGCCCATGCGTGCGCCAGCCGCAGCAGCGCCATGGAATCGCCGCCGCCCGAAACGGCCAAACCCAGCCGCGCAATGGGCGCATTTGCACAGAATGCCTGCATTTGTGTCGCAAACGCATCTTGCAAGGCGCAGGGTTGCGTATGGTGCGCGCTCAGGGGCATTCTTGCAGGCGGTGGGCGTCGCGGCCCTGTTGGGCTTGCGCAGTGTCGGGGAACCGCGTGAAAAGTTCCTCGAACATCACACAGGCTTCGGCTTGCTGGCCCAGTTGTGCAAGGCTGTTGCCCAGTTCCAGCAGGGCATGGGGGGCGTCCGGTCCTTCGGGGTTGGCCAGATACAGGTTCAACCATGTTCGTGCCGCGTCAGACTCTGCGCCGGCGTCGCGTTGGGCCTGTGCCAACAGGGTGCTGGCTTGCGCGCCAAGTGGGCTGCCTGGATAGGTTTCCAGAAACACTGACAGCGCCGTTGTTGCGCCGTCCGTGTCGCCCGCGTCCAGCAATGCGCGCGCAGCATCGAAGGCCGTCTGTTCGCCTGCGGCAAGCTGCGGTGCCGGGCCGCCATCACGCGCCGCGCCCGCATCGCCGCCCAGCGGGGGCGTGGGGGGCAGGGCCGATGTATCGCCGCCTTCCAGTTCAGTCAGGCGGAATTCCATGTCCCCAATCCGGTTGGACGCGTCATCCACAACCCGCCGGACACGGAATTCCAGCGCTTCCGCACGCGCAGTCAGGCTGGCCAGTTCGTCGCGGATGCGCTCCACTTGGTCAATCAGGCTGCCATCGAACCCTTGGGCTTCGCCCGCGCTGCCTGCACCAGATGACAGGTCAGCCGCCAAGCCCGCGACCAGCCCACTTAACGCGCTGATTTCACTGCGCAGTTGCGCAAGGCTGTCGGCTGGTTGGGTGGTTTGCGGCGCATCCTGCGCCTGTGCCGGGGCCAGAATTGGCCCCAGCATCAGAACTGCGATTGTCGTTACTCGCAACAGACGCATGATTTTATCCTGTCAGGCCGCCGGAAATAACCGTGACAGCGCGGCGGTTGATATCCCAGCAGCGCTGCGCGGCACAGGCTTCGACGGGGCGTTCCTTGCCATAGCTGACGGTGCGCATGCGTCCCGCGCTGACGCCCTGGCTAACCAGATATTGCAGCACCGCATTCGCGCGGCGTTCGCCAAGGGCCACGTTATATTCACGCGTGCCGCGTTCGTCAGCGTGCCCTTCGACGATGATGGCATATTGCGGGTTGGAATTCAGCCAGCGTGCCTGCGCGCTGAGTGTGTCGCGCCCTTCAGGTGTCAGGCTGGAACTGTCCACAGTGAAAAACACACGGTCCCCGATGCGCTGGTTGAAATGCGCAATGGACGCCGGGTCGTTGGGGTCGCCCAGTTCGCCGGTGCTGATGCCGGTGCCAAAGCCGCCATCATTGCCAAACCCGTCAGCGCCGCCGCCACCGAATGTGCCGCCCGCGCGCGGGTTGTTACAGGCCGCAAGCGCCAGCGCGCCCAGCAAAAGAAGTGATTTTGTGGTCAGGTTCATGGTCTATCCCTTGGAATTCTGGTTTCGTTTTCAGGTTGTGGTGTCAGATTGGGGGCATTACGGGCGCAACGGGCCCCATGCCGGGTCAGATGCCGGTCCTTGTGTCGGCACCCGGCGCAAGTTGCGCCCTGTAATGTCGACGGAAAACAGCGACGGGTCGCCGCCCTGCGCCTCTCGGGTGAACATGACGACGCGGCCATTGGGCGCCCATGTCGGCCCTTCGTCAAGAAACGACGCCGTGAGCAGGCGTTCTTCCGACCCGTCAGTGCGCATCACGCCAATATGGAACCGGCCCGCGTTTGATTTGGTGAAGGCAATCAGGTCGCCACGCGGCGACCAGACAGGTGTGGAATAGCGCCCCTGCCCGAAACTGATGCGCCGTGCTTCGCCGCCGGTGGTGGACATGACATAGATCTGGCTGGTGCCGGAACGGTCTGATTCAAACGCGATGAAGCGCCCGTCCGGCGAAAAGCTGGGCGCCGTGGCAATGGCGGGCGAATTTGTCAGTTGCTGTTGCTGGCCGTTGCGCAGGTCCATAAGATACAGGTCCGTGTTGCCGCCCCGCGCCAAGGAATAGACCAGCGATTGCCCGTCTGGCGCAAAGCGCGGCGAGAATGTCATCGCGCCTGGCTGGTCGCCCACCATCTGGCGTTGCCCGCTGGCAAGGTTCAGCACCACAATGCGCGGGCTGCCGGATTCGTAGCTGGTATACACCACGCGGTCCCCTGTGGGCGACATGCGCGGTGCAATGACAAGGGCGCGCCCGTCTGTCAGGTATTCAACAGTCTCGCCGTCCTGATCCATGATCGCAAGGCGCTTGGTGCGGTTGCCGCGTGGGCCGGATTCGGCCACGAACACCACACGGCTGTCGAAATAGCCATCCTCGCCGGTGATGCGGCTATAGACGGCATCGGACACTTTATGGGCCATACGCCGCCAGTCATTGACTGTGCCTGCAAATTGCAGCCCCTGGCCCAGTTGCTGCCCGGACACCACGTCATAGACGCGGAACTTCACATTCATCCGGTTGCCTGAAACCGACACGGCCCCTGTGATCAGGGCCTGAACATTGATGGCGCGCCAATCCGCAAAGCCAATCCCAGCGTCAAAACTGGTAATGCGCGCGATATGGGCCTGGGGGGGCACTTCGCGGAACAATCCGGTATTGGTCAGGTTCGCGGCCACCACGCGCGCCAATCCGTCAGTATATCTTGTGCCGCCGCTGTCTTCGGCCACGAAAGCGGGAACCGCAATCGGCATCGGGTCAATCACGCCTTCGGTAATCTGAAGTCGCAGGGGTTGCGCCTGAACCGGCGCAGGATTGGCAAACACCGTGGCCAGCGTCAGGGCAATCAGGGGCAGAATCTGGAAAAACCGTCTCATCTGAGTCTCATGCCTTCGGGGTTGAATGTGATTTCTATATCACGCCATGCGTCATATTGCTCGGGGGGCAGGCCGTAACCATCGCCAGCACAGCGGATGATTGCGCGCCGGGCCACCTCGAATGCCTGATTCACCGCCGCTTCCGACCCGCCAGAGGACCCGACAACGCGGATTGTGCCCTGTTCGGGCAGTGCTGACGGGGTCATTGAAAACCCGACTGTGACCGTCACCTGCAGCGCTTCGGACGACAGCGCAACGATATTCCAGCATTGCTGGATTGCCAGACGCAGCGCATCGGCCTGACTGGAAGACAGGCCCGTGCTGACCGGGCCGGGGGCCGCGCTTTCGGCCAATGCAGCGGCCAACGCATCATTGATGGCATCCGCAGGCGGCGCTGCGGGTTCGGGGTCAGGCTGGGGCTGGGGGGCGGGTGTCGGGGCTGTTGCGGTTTGCGCAGGTTCAGGTGCGGGCGCAGGACGGTCCGGCCGCGGGCGCGGGCGCTGGCTGATATTCGGCGCTGCTGCTGCGCGTTCGGTGGAACTGTCATCGGTTTCGGTTGCCTCGGTCACGATTTCAGTCGTGGCTTCGGGCGGGGCGGTTTCGGGTTGGTCCTGCAACGGGGTGGATTGATCTTCACCCCGATCGGGTGTCGCGGCCGGTTGCGCGGCCAGATCGGTCTGGGCGTCTTCGGGCGGGGCCTCGGTCGGGACGGGGGCCACGCGGTCCACAGGGCGCGGACGCGGGCGCTGACTGGCCCCCGGTGTGGTTTGCGGCGAAAAGATTACCCCCGTTGACGGGGCCGCAGGTTCCGGCTGCGGCTGCGGTGCGGGTTGCGGTTCCGGCTGCGGTGCGGGTTCCGGGGATAGCGGTGCGGGCGGCGTGATGTCCGGCTGCGGCGCAGGTTCGGGCTCCGGTGTCGGTCTGGGTTGGGGCGCGGGGGCCGGTGCCGGTGCCGGGGGGGCGCTGGCAGGTGCGGACAGGGCGGCGAATTCCTCGGCGGAAATCAGCGCGACATCGGTTACCGGAATGCTGTTTGCACGGTCGGGGGCCTGAAACAGGTCAAACAGCATAACCCAGGCGATCAGCGCGATATGCGCCACCCCCGAGACTTTCTGCCCCGTGTCCAACCGTGATATGATGTCTACAGCGACTGCCATGTGCCAGACCGGCTTTCTCAGATCAGTTTGGCTGCCCGTCGAAGCGCGGGCCGCCTTGTTCGGTCACCAGACCGATATTGTTGAACCCCCCCGAATTCAGCGCCCCCATCACCTGAACAACCCGTTCATAGGGAATCGCCCCGTCCGCGCGCAGATATACGCGGTTGTCACGCCGTTCGGCGGCGATGGCGCGCAATTGCGGGATCAGGTCGTTCAGGCTGACTTCGGTGGACATGATGGTTACAGTGCCATCATTGCCAAGCGTGACAGATAGCGGTTCTTCCTGTTCGGCAGGCAAGGCGCCCGCCGATGTGCGCGGCAATTCCACAGGCACACCCACTGTTAGCATGGGGGCTGCGACCATGAAGATGATCAGCAACACCAGCATCACATCGACAAACGGGGTCACGTTGATTTCGGACATGCGCGCGGCCCCGCCGCGGCGCCTGCGCCGCCCCGTCCCGCCGCCTTTTTTCAGGAATTGCGCGCCCATGGATCAGGCTGCGTCCATCTGGCGCGACAGGATTGTGTTGAATTCATCCGCGAAGGCTTCGTATCCGGAAATGATTTCGTCAGAATCATCGGTCAGCTTGTTGTAGAAGATCGTCGCGGGAATAGCGGCCAGCAGGCCCAGACCAGTTGCCAGAAGCGCTTCGGCAATACCGGGGGCGACAACAGCCAGATTGGTGGATTGCGCCAGCGCGATTTCTTCAAACGCGTGTTTGATCCCCCAGACCGTGCCAAACAGCCCGATGAAGGGCGATGCAGACCCTACGGAGGCCAGAAACGTCAGTCCCTGCGTCAGTTCGCGTGATTCCTTGCTGATGGCCACATCCATGGACCGGTCGATGCGCGACACGGCGCCGGGAATAAGCGCCCCGTCGGCGCGGTGCGAGCGGCGCCATTCGGTCATACCGGCGGCAAACACCCGCTGCGGCGATGTGGCGGGCGCAGGACCGATCTGGTCATATAATTCGTCCAGCGGTTCGCCCGACCAGAAGGCGGCTTCGAATTCCTCGGCTTCGGCGCGGGCCCGCCGGTAGCGGATGTGTTTTTGAACGATGATGCCCCATGACCAGAAAGAGGCCAGGATCAGGCTGATCATCACCAATTGCACCGTCAGTGTGGCGCGCGCAAATAACGCAACCAAAGAGAAATCTATCTCCTGCGTCATGCTCAGAGTTTGTGGGTCCATTGTCTGCTCACTCAAAATGCGCCGCTTCTTGGGCGGCTTGCTTTGACGCAAAGCATACAGGAATAAAAGCGCCTTACCAACACAAGCGCGTTATACCTTGGGTTTATATTGTAATAATTTCGCTCAAACTGGCAAGCAACCGCGCAGGAAGCGGTTGTGGGCGGCCTGTATCGGCCAGACATACCAGCGTGACCTGTGCTTCAAACAGCAGCTTGCCCGCACGCAGCACGCCTTGGCGCAATTCCAGCCGCGCGCCGGAATGGGACACATAATCTGTTGTGACATCCAGCAGGTCATCGAAACGGGCCGGGGCGTGGTAATCTGCCACCACGCGGCGCACGGCGAAAACGCCGCCGCCAGTGGCCTTAAGCTGCGCCTGATCGATGCCCAGTTCGCGCACCCATTCCGAACGCGCGCGTTCGATGAATTTCAGATAATTCGCGTAATAGACAATACCCGCAAGGTCAGTGTCCTCGTAATATACACGAATCGTGATGGAATGCGTCATGCCGCAGGACCCCCATGCCCGCAGGCGTCACCTTGTTGCCGCCCAGTCGCGGGGCGCACGCAAGAAGCTTTCCACTGCATCCAGCGTTTCAGTGTCGAAATCCCCGCCACGGCGCGCTTCTGCCAGAACGTCCCACCATGTGCACAGGTAGTGCAGCTTGACACCATGTTCGGCAAGGCGGGGTTCGGTTTCGGGGAAAATACCGTAATAGAAAATCACCGCCGTATGGGCACATTCCGCGCCTGTTTCACGGATGGCGTCTACGAAACTTAGCTTTGATCCGCCATCGGTTGTCAGGTCTTCGACCAGCAGCACACGCTGCCCCGCGCTCATCGCGCCCTCGATCCGGGCATTGCGCCCGTAGCCTTTGGGTTTCTTGCGCACATAGGTCATGGGAAGCGCCATACGTTCCGCCACCAGTGCGGCAAAAGGAATGCCCGCGGTTTCGCCGCCCGCAACATTGTCAAACGCCTCAAAGCCCGCATCTTCCAGCACACGGCAGGTCAGAAAATCCATCAGCGCGCTGCGGATGCGCGCAAAGCTGATCAGCTTGCGGCAGTCAATATAGGTGGGGGCCTGCAACCCGCTGGCAAAGGTGAAAGGGTCGCGCGCGTTGAAATGCACGGCCTTGATGTCCAGCAACATGCGCGCGGTCATGCGCGCAACAGTCTGGCGGTCAGGGAAACTGGAAGGAATCATATGCGTGCCTTATTCTGCGACCCGCCAGAACAGCGGGAAACCGGGGTCAAAGACCGTGACCGGCCCGGTGCCGGTGTCGATCCTGGCGGGATAGGTGACGGGGCTTTCGCGGCGTTCCAGCGTCAATGTGGTGTCATTGACGGGCAGGCCATAAAAGGCCGGACCATGGCGCGACACAAACCCTTCCAGCTTGTCCAATGCGCCCGCATCCTCGAACACATGGGCCAGAATGGACATGGTGTTTGTCGCGGTGAAACAGCCCGCGCAGCCGCAGGCCGATTCCTTGGCGTCATCGGTATGGGGGGCACTGTCGGTACCAAGGAAAAACCGCGCATCCCCTGATGTGGCAGCGCCCACCAGCGCCAGACGGTGGGTTTCGCGTTTGGCCACGGGCAGGCAGTAATAATGCGGCTTGATCCCGCCCACCAGAATATGGTTGCGGTTGATGACCAGATGATGGGTTGTGATCGTCGCGCCCAGATTTTCCGGCTGGCTTTGGACATAGGCCACAGCATCGGCAGTGGTGATATGTTCCATCACCACGCGCAATTGCGGTGTCGCGCGGCGGATGGGGTCCAGCACGCGGTCAATAAACACGGCTTCGCGGTCAAAAATATCGATGGCGGGGTCGGTCACCTCTCCATGGGTCAGCAAGGGAATTCCGGCCTGCGCCATGGCGTCCAGCACAGGGCGCACGCGGTCGAAATTCTGCACACCGGAGGCGGAATTCGTGGTGGCCCCGGCCGGATACAGCTTGACCGCCGTGATGATGCCCGCAGCATGCGCGGCAACCACATCTGCGGGGTCGGTGTCTTCGGTCAGATACAACGTCATCAGGGGCGTGAACCCCCCGCCCGTCACATCCAGAATGCGCGTCCGGTAGGCGCTGGCCTGTGCGCCAGTCACCACAGGCGGCACCAGATTGGGCATGATGATGGCGCGCGCAAAATGGCGCGCAGTTTCGGGGGCCACGGCCTGCAACATTGCGCCATCGCGCAAATGAAGATGCCAGTCATCAGGGCGGGGTATGGTCAATATGTGCTGCATGCGTGATCCCTAGCCAAAACCCGCCCGCAGTTCCAGCCCGAATACGCCAGAGCCTGCAGGATTTTGCACATCTGCCCAAAGGCCGTCATTTCATGCGCGCGAAAGCTGTTTTTCCGCCCTTGCCAGATATTTGCGCAGCTTGCGGCTGTCGGATTGGGCCAGCGCGTGGCGCGCGGCCGTCACCGTCCGCGCGGGATGGCTGCCCTGTTTCGCGCAGCGCTTGGTCAACCGTGTCAGATAGGCCGCATCCGTGCGCCGTGCCCGCATCAGCGTGTGAAAGACCGCAGGCGTCATTTTGCCTTGGGCTGTCGCGTCAATCATGGGGTCCAATGCGCCCAGACGGGCCAGCGCGGCGGCGGTGTTCTTGCCCAGATCCGGGCTGCGCAACAAGGTTACGAAGGGGCGTCGAAACAATGTGGCATGCATCAGGTCCAGCGGTTGTGCCGGGTCATGGACAATAAACGCGTTGCGCCCCCCGTCCAGCATGGCAGGCGCAAAGCCGAAACGGCTGCGGAAATCCAGCCGCCGCGCCCCCATGAAGCGCCGGTCCCAGCCTGCCAAGGTGGGATCAAGTGTGGCCTGCGGGGCAATCGCCAGCACTGTGGCCCCCGCCGCCGCCAGACTGTAGGCGCAGGCGGCATACCCGCACATGCCTTCGCCGTAAAACAGCACGCGGCGAAAATTCTCGAAAAAGCCGGAATCGATCTGGGCATCGAAATAATCGTATATTTCAGGGTCGCGGAACCAGCGGGGCTGACGGGCCAGAATGCTCAGGCTGGACCAGCCGCGCGCCTGCGCATGTGTAAACCCCATGGGCCGGTGGTCGGGTTGGCGCGCGCGAATGGTCGCAATGCTTTCAAACGTGACCAGCAAGGTGTCGCCCGCATCGGCATAGAGCGCGGCATGATCCGCCCCCAGCGGGGTGAATCCGCCCGCCACGGGGTCCAGCTCATCCCCGATTTCGTCAAGACGCGCCAGCCACTCTGCCTCGGTTGTGGCGCTTGTCAGGTCAATATCGGCACCAATACCCGTGTTTTGCGCGGTTTGAGCCACCGGGGCATCAAGAAGCTGCAGGTCGTCTTGAATGTTGCCGGACATGGTTAATTTTCCCCGAATGACTGATTGCGCCCAATACACACGACGATAGGCGAAAAGCCATGCCTTCAAAACCCCTTGTATGGCGTTCACGCGCATGTTGATGCAGCGGCTTTGTCAGCGGCGCGTTGCGGTGGCAACAATCCTGTGTGCATGTGTCGATTGCGTGATGCGTGGAAACAAAAGCGCCGTCAGGCCGCAGGCTGTATTTTCGGCAATATCTGCATTGCAGCTTTGGCGCACGCGCAATAGGGTAGGGTAATATTGATCTGGCGCGTCGGTGTTGTGCCACATGCGCGACGCTGCGCAGGGATCGTACTTTTTTATTGTATCCTTTTGCAAATTAAGACTTGTTGCGTTGGCCGGGCTGCGGCAATGACGCCTTCCGGCAGCTATGCCGGAATGGCAGTCTGGTCTTGCTGGCGCAAAACCCGACTGTAGACGGACCTGAACGGGAGGATCTATGAGGCAACAGGATATGCCTTGGCGTGCCCTGCGCCAGTTTGGCCAGCGCCTGCTATGTGGTGTAGCGGCCCTTGGTGTGGTGTGGGCAACGCCGCATGTGGCTTATGGCGAACCACTGCCGGGTAGCGCCCAGCCACAGTTCCAGCGCGCGTTCAACAGCTGGCTGGACGATGACGAAGCGCAGGCCATTCCGGCACTGGCAGGCCTGGCGCAGGATGGGAACGGGGCTGCGCGCGCGTTGTTGGGACTGATCGACAAGACATCGGCCTTGCAAGGGCCGTGGATCACTGCTTTGTCGCGGGCAGACCGCATTTTGGCTTTGCGCGCGCCCGGTGGTCTGTCAGGCCGCAACTGGATGACGCTTGCCGCGCCCGACAGCGCTTATGCGCGGCTTTGGACACTTCTATGGCAACTGGATGGCGGGCTGGAGATTGCGCAAGCCTTCGTCGCGCTGGACGATCCGCGCGCGGTAAACGAAGCGCTGGTCACCCTTGCCAGCCGTCGGGAAGGCGGGTTTCCCGCTGATGTGCTGGGTGCTGACTGGTTCCCTGCGTCGCTGTCCTATCTTGTTGAAGGCTGGCCGGATGTGGCAGGCGCTGCCGGTGCCCCCCATCCCGGCGACCCGCAACAGCGCATGGCCGGTCACGCCATCAATGACGGTGACCTAATGGATTGGTTGGCCCAATCCGCGCTGGCCGTGCCGTTGCGTCAGGTCTGCGCTGTGGAATGCCCCGATCAACCGGCGGCCTGCAGTCTGGCGTTGTATCAGGGGTTGGGCAGCTACCCTGCGCTGGCAGTGACGGGCAGCCCGGTTGCGCAACTGGTCCCAACCGAGGATTTCTTCAAAACGCCGCGCGGGCGGGCCAGCCTTGCACGGCGCATCATGTTGATGCGGTCGGCACGCATGCGCGAAGCGGACCTTGTGCGGCTGGGCGATGTCAGCAGTTGCGCGTCGGAGTGGTTGCGTGGCGAATACGGGCGCTATGCCTATTCCTTACCCACAGTGCCCTTACCCGTCGATTAACGCATTCGGCCCCCAATGCCGCCCCTGACATGTCACCGGCTAATGGGCGGCGGGGTCAGGGTGCGCGCACTGTGCCCGCGCGCGCGGCAGCAAGGGCACGGGCAAGGGCACAAAACCCTTCCAGCCCGATTTCTTCGGCACGGGCTGTGGGGGCAATGCCCACCTGTTGCAGCAAATCCTCAATCTGCGGGTGCAGGCCGCGCAACGCTGCGCGCAGCATTTTGCGCCGCTGGTTGAACGCCGCCGCGACCAGCGTTTCCAGAATGCGCGCATCTGCCGCAAAACGCGGTTCCGCCAGCCGCGTGATATGCACGACTGCGGAACTGACCTTGGGCGGGGGCGTAAACGCTTCGGGCGGCAGGTGCAGAACCACCCGCGCATCAGCGCGCCATTGCACCATCAACGCCAGCCGCCCGTATGCCTTGGACCCGGGGCGCGCGACAATGCGTTCGGCCACTTCGCGCTGAAACATCAATGTCAGACTGTCCCAGAAGGGCGGCCATTGAACAGGTGTCATCCAGCGGATCAACAGTTCGGTGCCCACATTATAGGGCAGATTGGCCACCACCTTGACCGGCGGGGTCAGGTGCGCCAGCGCGTCCACCGCCAGCGCGTCCCCTTCAATGACCTGCAACCGGCCCGGATAGGCCCCCGCGATTTCCCCCAGCGCGGGCAGGCAGCGGGGGTCTTTTTCAATGGCCAGCACCTTGCGCGCCCCTTCGGCCAGCAACCCGCGCGTCAACCCGCCGGGGCCGGGGCCAACTTCCAGAATGTCGCAGTTTTGCAGATCACCGGCCGCGCGCGCAATCCGCGCGGTCAGGTTCAGGTCCAGCAGAAAATTCTGACCAAAGCTTTTCTTGGCGCGCAGATCATGGGTGCGGATCACATCGCGCAAGGGGGGCAGGGCGTCGATCATGCAGCCCGCCTTTCGGCCATGGACTGCGCCATGCGCAACGCTGCAATCAGCGATGTGGGGTCGGCCTTGTCCTGACCGGCAATGTTATAGGCGGTGCCATGGTCAGGCGATGTGCGGATGAAGGGCAGGCCCAGTGTCACATTCACGCCGCCTGCGAAATCAATCGTCTTGATGGGGATCAGCGCCTGATCATGATACATGGCAATCGCCGCGTCATATTGCGCGCGCGCGCTTGCATGAAACATTGTATCGGCCGACAGGGGGCCTGAAATCACCATGCCCTGCGCGCGCAGCCGGTCCAGAACAGGGGTAATCACAGTGATTTCCTGTTGGCCCATAGTGCCGCTTTCACCCGCATGCGGGTTCAGGCCCGCCACCGCCAGCCGTGGGGCTTTGATCCCGAAATCGCGTATCAGGGCATCATGGGTGACGCGCAGGCAGCGCTCCAGCAGGTCTTGCGTCAGTGTGGCGGGAACGTCCGACAGCGGAATATGGATGGTGACGGGAACAACGCGCAGCGCCTCGCAGGCCAGCATCATCACCACATCGCCGCCGCCTGCCAGATCGGCCAGAAATTCCGTATGGCCGGGAAAGGCAAATCCCGCGCCAGCCTTCAGCGCGGCCTTGTTGATAGGGCAGGTTACCAGCCCGCTGGCCGCGCCAGCGCGGACCAACGCCACCCCTTGGCGTATGGCGTCCACCACGCCGGGCGCATTGGCGGGGTCCGGCTGTCCCGGTTGGGCCTGTGCCGCGAAGCTGACTTCCAGCACCGGGAACTTACGACCCGCCATCTGTTCCGGCGCGCTGACCCGTTCGAATTCCGTGCCTTCGGGCAAATGGCGCGGATCACCCAGCCACACGAACGGACAGCTTGCGCCCGTGGCGTGCCACGCCTTCAGGGCGATTTCCGGCCCGATCCCCGAAGGGTCGCCGCAACTCATGACCAATGGTGCCAACCCCATGCGCGTGCCCGTCCTTTTTCCAAAGCCTGCCTTCCCTACCGCTTGGCGGGGCAGTAGGGCAAGCCCATCCCTTGGCCCTATTGCCCGGTTTTATCCGGGCGCGCGGTCAAGGCGGCCTTAGCGCCCCTTCCATATCCAGCCGCCCCCAAGGACACGGCTGCCCTCGGGCGCGTAGAACACGCAGGCCTGACCGGGGCTTATGCCTTCTTCGGGGGTCAGCAGCTCGACCTCGGCTTCGGTGTCGGACAGGGGGCGGATGATTGCGGGCGCGGGCGGGCGCGTTGAGCGCAGCTTGACGGACATTTCCCATTCCGCCTGTTCGGTAAACGGGCGGTCCCCCAACCAGTTGATTTCGCGCACCGGCACTGTGCGGGTGGCCAGCGCCGCTTTTGGCCCGACGATCACGCGCCGCGCGTCCGGGTCCAGTTTCACCACATAAAGCGGATCGGCCAGCCCGCCGATGCCCAATCCCCGCCGCTGCCCGATTGTGTAGTGGATCACACCATTATGCTGGCCCAGCACTGTGCCTTGCATGTCCACAATCTCGCCGGGGTCTGCCGCGCCGGGGCGCAGTTTTTCAATGACGGCGGCATAATTGCCATCGGGCACAAAACAGATGTCCTGACTGTCGGGCTTGTCGGCCACGCTTAGCCCGTGGCGCACGGCCAGCGCGCGGGTTTCCGCCTTGGTGCGCAAATGCCCAAGCGGGAAGCGCAGATAGTCCAGTTGTTCGGGCGTGGTTGAAAACAGAAAATAGCTTTGGTCGCGCACGGGGTCTGCGGCGCGGTGCAGTTCCGCGCCGAATTCGCCTTGCATCCGTTGGATGTAATGCCCTGTGGCCATGCAATCCGCGCCCAGATCGCGCGCGGTGTCCAGCAGGTCGCGGAACTTGACCCGTTCATTGCAGCGGATACAGGGAACCGGCGTGGCACCCGCCAGATAGGCATCGGCGAATTCATCAATCACCGAGTCGCGGAATTTGGATTCGTAGTCCAGAACATAATGTGGAAACCCCATTGCCTCGGCAACGCGGCGGGCATCATGAATGTCGCGGCCCGCGCAGCACGCGCCTTTTTTGGCCAAGGCGGCGCCGTGGTCATAAAGTTGCAATGTCACGCCAACAACGTCATACCCTTCGGCCGCAAGTTCCGCGGCCACCACAGAACTGTCGACCCCGCCCGACATGGCGACGACAACGCGCGTTTGTGCAGGGGGCTTGGCAAAGCCCAGGGAATTCAGGGGCGGGTCAAAGGGCATTGGGGGTATCTCCGGCAGGGTCCGGGCAAAATATAAGAAAATGCAATGTATTCTCAAGGGGGCGTGGGCAAGTTCGTAAACCCGCAATTAAGACTGTAGCGCGATTATTCCAGCAAAAGAACAAGCGGAATAGGGGTTCGCATGTATATCAAAAAGGTCGAGGGGCCGCGCGCAGTGACATTGCCGGATGGCCGGGTTCTGACATTGGCCGATCTGCCCCCGGCCAATACCCGTCGTTGGGTCGCCAGTCGAAAGGCGCTTGTGGTGTTGGCCGTGCAGTACGGTTTGATGGCCCGCAAAACGATTCTGGAGCGCTATGACCTCAGCGATGAGGAGTTCGATTTGTGGGAAACTGCGGTGTCCCAACACGGTGTTGACGCATTGAAGGTGACAAGCTTGCAAAAGTATCGACAACCATAGGTTGTTGGTGTTATTTTTCAGTATCGGTAACAGAGAATTAACGAATTTCTATAAATGTGGTGAAAGCTGCGACAAAAGGAGAACCTCATGCGCGTTTTGCTCGTTGAAGACGATCCCACCACATCAAGAAGTATCGAATTGATGCTAACACATTCAAATTTTAATGTATATTGCACGGATATGGGGGAAGAAGCGATCGAATTGAGCAAGATTTATGATTACGATCTGATTTTGCTGGATTTGAACCTGCCCGACCTTGGTGGATTGGATGTTCTGCGCCAGATACGGCTATCCCGTGTGGATACCCCCATTTTGATTCTGACCGGCGAAACCGACACGGACACAAAATTGCGCGGCTTTGGCGGCGGGGCGGATGATTACCTGACCAAACCATTCCACCGCGAAGAACTGGTCGCGCGCATCCATGCCATTGTCAGGCGCAGTCAGGGGCATGCGCAATCGGTTATTCGCACTGGCAAGATTGCCGTTAACCTGGATGCCAAAACCGTGGAGGTGGGCGAGAAGATTGTGCACCTGACCGGCAAGGAATATCAGATGATCGAACTTCTTAGTCTGCGCAAGGGCACCACGCTGACCAAGGAAATGTTCCTCAACCACCTGTATGGCGGGATGGACGAACCGGAACTGAAGATTATTGACGTCTTTATCTGCAAATTGCGCAAGAAACTGGCCGAAGCAACCGATGGCGAAAATTATATCGAAACGGTCTGGGGCCGCGGGTATGTGCTGCGCGATCCCACAGCTTTATCCCACCCTGCACCAATCAAGGTGATGACGGCCTGAAAAGATGATTGACCTGCTTTTGCGGGTCGATCTTAGGTGCTGAATTTGCAAGCTGCATACGGGTTTTTACGCATTTTCAAAATAGGTTGACTGATTTCTTCGGGTGCGAAAATGCTGTAAGATGACAGGTTAGAACATTTCGATTGTTCCGCAAAACCGGGCAATGTTTTAATATGTTCTCCGATATGGACACGCCACATCACTGGGCGCGCCCCTCGCGTGGGCGGGCCGTGTTCGGGCTGGACCTGACGGGCGCTGCCGCCTATCACTTGCCGTGTGAAACATGACAGTCAACGCGCGGGGGAAGGGCAGTGTCCAGCACATCAGACATGGGTGATTTTCAGACTGTCGCCATATCCAGCCTGACACAACAGCAGGCACAACAGGAACTGGCCCGTCTGGCAGATATTCTGAACCGCGCGGGCGCAGCCTATCACCGTGACGATGCGCCCCTTATGCCGGATGCGGAGTATGACGCTTTGCGCAGGCGCAATGCGCAGATCGAACGGCGCTTTCCCGAATTGGTCCGCCAGGACAGCCCCGAAGCCAGCATTGGCGCAGCCCCCGCCGCTGGATTTGGCAAAATACGCCATGTGCGGCGCATGTTGTCGCTGGCAAATGCATTCTCGACTGAGGATGTGGAAGATTTTGTCACCGGCATTCGCAGGTTTCTGGGCCTTGGCGCTGACGCACCGCTTGCCTTCACGGCAGAACCCAAGATTGACGGCTTGTCCCTGTCCCTGCGCTATGAGCGGGGCGCGCTGGTCCATGCTGCCACGCGCGGCGACGGTGAAACCGGCGAAGATGTAACAGCGAATGCCCGCACCCTGCCGGACATTCCCGCCCACCTGCCGGATTGTCCTGAAATTCTTGAAATACGCGGCGAGGTTTACATGACCCATGGTGATTTCGCAGCCCTCAACACACGGCAACGCGAAACCAAGGGCAAGGTGTTCGCCAACCCGCGCAATGCCGCCGCCGGGTCCTTGCGCCAGTTGGATGCGCAGATTACGCGCGCCCGCCCGCTGCGGTTTTTCGCCTATTCCTGGGGCGAGACATCGCAGGCTTTGGCGGACACGCAAATCGGCGCGATCGAACGGCTGGCCCAGCTGGGCTTTTGCACCAACCCGCAAACCCGTTTGTGCCAGTCCGTTGCGGAAATGATTGCGGTTTACGCCGCCATCGAATCACAACGCGCCAGTCTGGGCTATGACATTGACGGGGTTGTTTACAAGCTTAACGATCTGGCCCTGCAAGACAGGCTTGGGGTGCGCTCCACAACGCCACGATGGGCGATTGCGCATAAATTCCCCGCAGAACGCGCCTGGACGCGGTTGGAGGCGATTGAAATTCAGGTTGGCCGCACCGGGGCCTTGTCGCCTGTGGCACGGCTGGCCCCTGTGACTGTGGGCGGGGTGGTTGTGTCCAACGCCACGCTGCATAACGAAGATTACATCATGGGCCGTGATTCGCGCGGCCAGCCGCTTCGGGATGGACGTGATATTCGCGTGGGCGACTGGGTTGAGGTGTATCGCGCAGGCGATGTGATTCCCAAAATCCGAGATGTGGACCTAAGCCGCCGTGCGGGCACCGCGCCCGCCTATGTGTTCCCCGAAACCTGCCCTGAATGCGGCAGCCCTGCGATTCGGGAACCCGGTGATTCGGTGCGCAGATGCACAGGCGGCATGATCTGCCCGGCGCAGGCTGTGGAGCGGCTGAAGCATTTTGTCAGCCGCGCCGCGTTTGATATTGAAGGGTTGGGCGCAAAGCAGGTCGAAAGCTTCTGGCGTGATGGCTGGATCGCCACGCCAAAGGACATTTTCACCCTGAAGGACCGCTTCGGTCCCGGCCAACCGCGCCAGTTGAAAAACCGCGAAGGCTGGGGCGACAAATCGGCGGCCAACTTGTTCACTGCCATTGACGAAAAACGCGTGATTCCGCTGGCGCGATTCATTTTCTCCTTGGGAATTCGGCATGTGGGCGAAGCCACAGCCAGTATGCTGGCGGGCCATTATGGCAGCTGGGACGCGCTTCGCGCAGCGCTGCACGACGCCCAGGACCCAGAAAGCGCGGCCTATCTTGACCTGCTGTCCATCGATGGCGTGGGCGAGGTGCTGGCAACATCGCTGATCACGGGGGTGGTGGCCGAAGTTGCGGAAATTGACGCATTGGCGGGCCTGTTAACCATCACCCCCCCCGAGGCGCGTGCCAGTGACAGCCCCATCGCGGGCAAGACGCTGGTGTTTACCGGCACATTGGAAAAAATGACCCGCGCCGAGGCAAAGGCCCGCGCCGAAGGGTTGGGCGCGAAGGTGGCGGGGTCCGTTTCGGCCAAGACAGATTTGCTGATCGCCGGGCCGGGCGCGGGGTCCAAGGCCAAAAAGGCCGCCGATCTGGGCGTTCAGGTCGTGGACGAGGATGGCTGGCTTGCCATGATCGGCGCGCTCTGACATGTCGGCGCGCCCTGAAATTCTGTTCCCGCTTTTTGCGGAACTGGAAACCCTTGACGGAATTGGCCCCAAAACATCCAGAAATTTCGCGGCGCTGAATGTGCAAACCCCGCGCGATGTGCTGTTTCATCTGCCCCATGCGCTTGTTGACCGGACGCGGCGCGCCACGATCCGGGGCATGGACTATCCCGGTATTGCCACAGTTGACGTGACCGTCCTGACCCATCAGCCGCCCTCCGGGCGGGGCCGCCCGCACCGGGTTCATGTCCGCGATGATGCGCAGGATTTCCAGCTGGTGTTCTTCCATGCGCGGGGCGAGTATTTGCAAAAGCTTCTGCCTGCCGGGCAGCGGCGTTTGGTGTCGGGCAAGCTGGAATTGTTCGACGGTATTGCGCAAATGGTGCATCCGGATCATGTGCTGCATCCCGATGACGCGCAGAACCTGCCTGCGGCGGAACCTGTCTATGCCCTGTGTGCCGGTGTCACGCAGAAACTGCTGATCAAGGCAACACAGGCCGCGCTGGCCCGCGCGCCGCAACTGGCCGAATGGATTGATCCTGCCCTTCTTGCGCGCGAGGGGTGGCCGGACTGGCACAGCGCAATTGTTGCCGCGCACAGTCCCGCCGCGCTGGCCGATGTCCTGCCATCTGCCCCGGCGCGTCTGCGGTTGGCCTATGACGAATTTTTCGCCCATCAGTTGACGCTGGCACTGGCGCGCGCGCGCCAAAGGCGCAAGGCCGGGCGCGTCAGTGTGGGCGATGGCCGGTTGCAAAACCGTGTTCTGGCGGGGTTGGAGTATGCGCCCACGGGTGCACAACGCCGCGCCGTTGCTGAAATCGCGGCGGATATGGCCGCGCCTGTGCGCATGAACCGCCTGCTGCAGGGCGATGTCGGCGCGGGCAAGACGCTTGTCGCGCTGATGGCGCTTCTGGTCGCGGTCGAGGCTGGCGGGCAGGGCGTCATGATGGCCCCAACCGAGATACTGGCACGCCAGCATCTGGAAAGCCTGCAGCCGTTGGCGCAAATCGCCGGTGTGCGGCTGGACATTCTGACGGGGCGCGACAAAGCGTCGGAGCGTGCGCAAAAGCTTGCTGCACTGGCCGAGGGGCGAATTCAAATTCTGGTGGGCACGCATGCGGTCTTTCAAAAAGGCGTAGATTTCGCGGATCTGCGCCTTGCGGTTGTCGATGAACAGCACCGTTTCGGTGTCGCGCAGCGTGCAGCCCTTGCTGCCAAGGGGGCGGGCGCGGATGTGCTGGTCATGACCGCAACACCCATCCCGCGCTCGCTGGCGCTGGCGCAATACGGCGACATGGATGTATCGGTGCTGGATGAAAAACCACCGGGGCGCAAGCCGGTCCAGACCGCGCTTGTGTCAACCGCGCGCATGGATGAAGTGGTGGCCCATCTGCGTCAGGCCATGGCAGAAGGGCGACAGGCCTATTGGGTTTGTCCCTTGGTCGAGGAGTCGGAGCTGGTGCATCTGACCGCCGCGCAATCACGGTTTGAGCATTTGCGCGCGGCGTTGGGCGACGGGGTTGTGGGGCTGGTGCATGGCCAGTTGCCCCCCACCGAAAAAGACGCGGCCATGGCCGATTTCGTGGCCGGGCGCACCAAGCTTCTGGTGGCGACCACTGTAATTGAGGTGGGGGTGAATGTGCCCAATGCCTCGATCATGGTGATTGAACGCGCCGAGAGTTTTGGGCTGGCGCAGCTTCATCAGTTGCGCGGGCGGGTGGGGCGCGGCAGTGCGGCGTCAACATGCCTGCTGATGTATGAAGCCCCGCTGGGCGACACCGCCGCGCGGCGCCTGAAATTGCTGCGCGACACCGAAGACGGGTTTCGCATTGCCGAAGAAGATATGGCAATTCGCGGCGCAGGTGATCTGATC
This sequence comes from Roseinatronobacter sp. NSM, assembly GCF_052379845.1. Classification (NCBI taxonomy): domain Bacteria; kingdom Pseudomonadati; phylum Pseudomonadota; class Alphaproteobacteria; order Rhodobacterales; family Paracoccaceae; genus Roseinatronobacter; species Roseinatronobacter sp. NSM. Next base: position 56,123 of record NZ_JBQTCF010000015.1, read on the forward strand.
GGCACTGCGCAATCGGGCCTGCCCCGGTTTCGCGTGGCCGATCTGGAACGTCAGGCGGCGTTGATGGCCATTGCGCAAACGGATGTGCGCAAATTGCTGAGTGATGACCCCGACTTGCGCAGCCCGCGCGGGCAGGCCGCACGAACGGCCCTTTGGCTGATGGAGCAGGACAAGGCGATCAAATACCTTTCTGTGGGATGATGTTCTAATTTTGTTCTTGACAGGTTGTGGAACAAATGCGAACAAATCATTAACACAGCAGAGGGAGGGTGTCATGTTCCGCTTTCAGTTCCAATCTGACCGCCATGGGTTTTGGCAGGATCTGGCCGGGGGTATTGCCTTGGCGGTGCTGGTTCTTGCCACGCTTCATCTGCCGCTTTTTGCCTGAACTGCCTGCGGGTCAGTCCGCCGCGCGACCAGTGCACCGTCCCGTGCCGATCGCGTTTCCTGACCCTGACTGCCGCCGCCATGGTTTGCCCATGTGCGGCGGTTTTTTATGCGTTGTGCGTTTGCCAAAACGCGATGCGCCCTCTATCTGGGGGGGCAGGGCAATGAAGGGGCTGGGCAATGACGCAATTGAATATCATCGGCGGTGGAATGGCCGGATCAGAGGCCGCATGGCAGGCCGCCCAACTGGGCGTGCAGGTGGTTATTCATGAAATGCGCCCGCAAACCGGCACATTCGCGCATCAGACCGACTATCTTGCGGAAATGGTGTGTTCCAATTCGTTCCGGTCGGATGATGATGAACAAAACGCCGTAGGGTTGCTGCACTGGGAAATGCGCGCGGCAGGCGGGGTTATCATGGACATGGCCGACCGCCACGCCCTGCCAGCGGGCGGCGCATTGGCGGTGGACCGCGATGCATTCGCGCGCGCGGTCACCGAAAAGCTGCTGGCCCATCCCAATATCACGCTGGCACGGGGCGAAGTGTCGGGGCTGCCGGAACAGGGACAGTGGATTATTGCCACTGGCCCGCTGACATCGGGCGCGCTGGCCGAAGCCATCGCGCAGGAAACCGGCGCGCGCGCGCTTGCGTTTTTCGATGCGATTGCGCCGATTGTCTATTTCGACACAGTTGATTTGTCCAAGGCGTGGTTTCAGTCGCGCTATGACAAAGGCGACACCGAGGAGGAGCGCACAGCCTATCTGAATTGCCCCATGGACCGCGACCAGTATGAAGCGTTCATCGATGCGCTGCTGGCTGCGGACAAGACCGAATTCCATGAAGGCGAGACTGCGCAGTATTTTGACGGCTGCCTGCCCATTGAGGTAATGGCAGAACGCGGCCGCGAAACCTTGCGCCATGGCCCTATGAAACCCGTGGGCCTGACAAACCCGCATGCGCCCGACAAGAAACCCTATGCGGTTGTGCAACTGCGCCGCGATAATGCATTGGGCACACTTTACAATATCGTGGGGTTCCAGACCAAGATGAAATATGGCGCGCAAACAACTGTTTTCAAAATGATCCCCGGCCTTGAGGACGCATCCTTTGCGCGGCTTGGCGGAATTCATCGCAACACATTTCTGAATTCGCCCAGTTTGCTGGATGACCAGTTGCGGTTGCGCTCGCGCCCGAATATCCGTTTTGCAGGCCAGATAACGGGCGTGGAAGGGTATGTTGAATCCGCCGCAATGGGCTTGTTGGCGGGGCGTTTGGCGGCGGCGGAATTGCTGGGCCGCAGCCTTGATGCCCCCCCGCGCGACACCGCGATGGGGGCCTTGGTGCATCACATCACGGGTGGGGCCGAAGCGAAGACTTTTCAGCCGATGAATGTGAATTTCGGCCTGTTCCCCCCGATTGACGCCAAGGGCGGGCGGCGCGGGCGGCGCGACCGGTACAAGGCCTATACAGACCGCGCGAAACTGGCATTTTCCGCGTGGCTGGCAGACCAGAAGCGCGATGCAGCCTGACGGCCACATCACGCGCTTTGCCCCGTCGCCCACGGGTCCGTTGCATCTGGGGCATGCCTATTCGGCGCTGATTGCCGCGTCGCGTGGCCGGTCCGGGCAGTTTTTGCTGCGGATTGAAGATATTGACCAGACCCGATGCACCCCCGCATTCGAGGCGCAAATCTACGATGACCTGCGCTGGCTGGGGTTGGATTGGCCGAAGCCTGTCATGCGCCAGTCAGACCGGATGCCCGCCTATCATGCGGCCTTGCGCAAACTGGACGGGTTGGGGGTGCTGTACCCGTGCCGCTGCACCCGTGGCGATATTCGCGCTGCCCTTTCTGCCCCTCAAGAAGGGGCCGCCGTCATTGGCCCTGATGGCGTTGTGTATCCCGGCACCTGTCGCGGGCGTGCAATGGCGGATGCGGGCGCGGCGGATGCGCTGCGGCTGGACATGCGCCGCGCGCTTTCGCTGGTTGGGTCTGTCGGGTTTATGGAAAACGGTCCGTTACATGGTGGCCATCACCGGCTTGATGGGGACCTTATGATTGCCAATATCGGCGACGTGGTGCTGTCGCGCCGTGATATGGGCACCAGCTACCACTTGTCGGTTGTGGTCGATGACGCTGCCCAAGGCATTACCGAAGTCACCCGTGGCGCAGATCTTTTTGACGCGACCGCCATTCACGCGCTACTTCAGGCATTGCTTGAACTTCCGCGCCCAAGCTATTGGCACCATGATCTTATTCGTGACAACAGCGGCAAGCGTCTGGCCAAACGTGACGATGCGCGCGCGCTGTCCACCTACCGTGCCGCAGGGGCCAGCCCCGCCGATATTCGCGCGATGGTTAATCTGTAAGCGGCTTCATCAATTCGGTTTCCGAACCATCGCGCACAGCGGTATAGAAACAGCTTTTGCGGTTGGTGTGGCAGGCCGGTCCTGTTTGTTCGACCATCACCAACAGGCAATCGCGGTCGCAATCCAGCCGGAAATCCACCAGTTTTTGCACATGCCCTGATGTTTCGCCCTTGATCCAAAAAGATTGCCGCGAACGTGACCAATAGGTAACGCGCCGGGTTTCCAGCGTTTTTGCGACAGCTTCCGCATTCATCCATGCCATCATCAACACTTGCCCGGTGTCATGATCCTGCGCGATCACGGGGATAAGTCCCTTTTCATCATAGCAGAGGGTTTGCGGATCGAATATCATGAGCTATGTCCTGTGTTGGGCGGTCAAGGCATAGCCTGACACAACACAAAGGAAAACCCGTCTTGAGCGACAATGCCGACCTGATAAAACTGTATTCCGGCCGTATTCTGGCGCTGGCCACTGATATTGCGCATCATGCGCGACTGGACAGCCCCCAAGCCAGCGTGAAGCGCCGCTCGCCGCTATGCGGGTCAACAGTGACGGTGGATCTGGATCTTGACGGCGGGCGCGTCAGCCGTTTCGGGCAGGATGTGAAAGCCTGCGCGCTGGGACAGGCGGCTGCGGCCATTCTGGGACAGGTGGTTCTGGGGCGCAGTGCGCCGGAACTTCTGCGCGCGCGCGATCAGTTGCGCGCCATGCTGCAACAGGACGGGCCAGTGCCCGACGCCCCATTCGAGGGGTTTGAAGTGCTGTTGCCCGCGCGCGACTACCGCAATCGCCATGCGTCTATTCTGCTGGCGATCGAGGCGGCTGCCGAAGCGGCGCAAAGCCTTGACGCAGGGGCGCAGAACGCCCCTTGACCTTGGGGCTGGCACAGCGCACAGGATTGGGGTTTTCGATCAGAAAGGCCCCCTGATGACTGACCTGACCTTGCGCGATGCCACCCCCCAGGATGCCGCCAGTATCTGCGCAATCTGGAACCCGATTATTCGCGATACAGTCATCACCTTCAACCCCGTGGAACGCAGCCCCGCTGAGATTGCAGCGATGATTCGTGACCGTCAGGGGGCAGGGCATGCGTTCTTGCTGGCGCAGTCGGGGGGGCAGGTTCTGGGATTTGCCAGTTATGCGCAGTTTCGCGGTGGTCTGGGCTATGCGCGCTGCATGGAGCACACGATCAACCTGCAGGATGCAGCGCGCGGCAAGGGGGCAGGGCGCGCGTTGCTGCTGGCGCTGGAAGATCATGCACGCCGTGCGGGCAACCATGTCATGGTGGGCGCTGTCACCGCGTCCAATACCGCAAGTGTCGCGTTTCATGCGGCACTGGGCTATGCCACGGTTGGCACCATGCCCCAGGTTGGCTGGAAATTCGGGCAGTTTCATGATTTGGTGCTGATGCAAAAAATTCTGTGACTTGCGGCGTTTCGCCTGCTGCAATTCCCCCGATCCCCTGATAGCTTTTTAACATGTCGATCTGGATACGCATCGCCGAGGCGCTGAAAGCGCTGCGTCAGGGTGAAAGCCTTAGCGCGGTGTTTGATCGTTTGCGCAGTGCCCCTGAACGCAGTGTTGCCTTTACTATTGCGGTCATCGCGTTGGGGGCGAAGCTGGCCAAGGCTGACGGTCAGGTGACTCGCGGCGAAGTGGCAGCCTTCCGGCGGGTGTTTATCATTGCCCCCGAAGAAGAAGCCAACGCCGCGCGCGTGTTCAATCTGGCGCGGCAGGATGTGGCGGGGTTTGACCTGTACGCACGCAAGATTGCAGCCATGTTCCCGCCGCGCGATCCGGTGTTGATGGACATTATGGAAGGGTTGTTCGAAGTGGCCATGTCTGATGGCAGTTTCCACCCTGCCGAAGAACAGTTCCTGTCACAAGTCGCGCAGATATTCGGCCTGTCGGGGCGGTGCTTTCGGTGCCTGCGCGCGCGGTTTGTGGGCGATGTCGACCCTGACCCCTATGATGTGCTTGAAGTGACCCAGGATGCGCCGCTGGAACATATCCAGCGTGTTTACCGTCAGGCGGTGCGCGATACCCACCCTGACCGTATGGCCGCGCGCGGTGTTCCCCCCGAGGCTGTGAAGCTGGCTGAACACCGGCTGCGCGACCTGAACCGCGCATGGGAAGAAATCCAGTCCAGCCGCGCGGCCTAGAGTCACGCCACCAGCACCTGATCCGAGCAGGGGGGGATATCGGGTCAGGGGAGTTTTGGCCTGAAGCAGTCGCCCAAGGCGCGGAGCAAAGGCCGCAGGCCGCCGCGCCATCGGCGGGCCGCCCCGCGGCCTGCCGATGACCCAAGGTTACCTCAAGCCTTTGAAGTCAGGAATATTCCGCCTGGATAAAGTGCATTCCTAAAACGTCGGATCGGCAGACCCCGGCCCGCCGATGGCGCGGGCTTTGTCCAAGGGCGAAGGGCAGCTTAAGGCCACACTCCACCCGCCTTGCGCGCGTGCCGTGCATTTGCGCGTGAAAGCGGCGCGCGCGTATCATCAACGCTGGCTGCAATGCAGCGGATGGGCTATTGTTCCACAATGCGCCCAAACTTGATCATAGCGGTTTGCCTATGTCTGGCCTTTGCCCTGCCAGCTGTGGCCGATAACCCTGACACGCCGCCAGACACCGCACAGCCAGACAGTTTTTCCAGCCTGCTGGACCGGATGCTGCGCGGATTTATGGACAATATCGATCCACATTTGCGCCAGATGGACCGCGATATGCAGGCATTGGAACCGGATTTGCGCCGACTGTTGGGCCAGTTGCGCGACATGGTGGATTATCACGCGCCCGAAATCCTGCCAAATGGGGATATTTTGATCCGGCGCAGACAGGCCGCGCCGGATGGGGATGGCAATAATCAGCCAGCATCCCCGGACCCTGACGCGGACGCCCCCCCGGCCCTGGAGCTGTAATTGCGCCGCACCCGCACTTTGGCTTCTGCGTCCAGTTGCTGTGCGAATGACTGGAAGCGTTGCTGTGCGACTTCGGTGAACAGGGCCTGCATGTCGCGTTCCAGCACCAGTTCCAGCACATGTTTTTTCGGGAAATAGCGCAATTCACCCGCGTTTTCCGGCCCGTCCATTGAAAACATTGACCCAAAACGCAGCGCGCGCCCCAGCATCTTGGCCTCTGCAAGGTCCTTGGCGGGCAGCAGGCCCGCAATTTCCTTGATGCGCGGGCGCATGCCGTTGGTTTTGTAGCGATACATCAACGCAATGCCCAGATATACGCGCCCTGTATGGTCCAGCCCGCCCAGATTGGCGCGTGTCGATGTGTCAAAACACGCATCGGCGCGGTAATCAGGATGCGCGCGCCAATTCACATCATGCAGCAAACAGGCCGCGCGGATCAGGCGCAGGCGGTCATCATTGCGGTTGCGATACAGTGGCAGCAGGAAATTATACAGTTTCTTGCCAAAACCCGGCAGGCGCGCGCTGGAATGTTCCATGAAATGGCACGCTTCGATCAGCGGGTCGCGCGCGCGTAGGTCTTGTGGCATTTGTTCATACAAAATGCCTTCGCGTATGCCATAGCTGGAAATGCAGATCACTTGCGGGCTGAACACATGCACCAGCTGGCGCAGCACCTGTGCAGCCAGCGGCACAAGGGACATGCGCTCGGTGGAAATGCCGGTGCGGGCGCGCAGGTCGGCCATGTCCTGTTCTGCAATCCAGTCGATGGTTTTGCGCACGGATTTGGGTGTCATGGTGTATTCGTGCAGCACCTTCAGCGGGTAGCCGCGCCGTTCCATGTCCAGCCGCGCGATGGCCCGCCAAGACCCCCCCACCAGATACAGCGCATCATGGTGGTTTCCCACCTGATCGCGCAAGGATTTCAGGACTGTGCCGATATGCTGGCGCAAGCCCTTCTTGCCGCCTGCCACCTGTTGCAGCCGGAACGGGCCCAGCGGGGATGTTACGGTCTGGTGCACCTGCCGGTCGCCAATGACGGCCAGTTCCATGGATGACCCGCCAATGTCGCACACCAGCCCCTTCGCTTCGGGCCAGCCTGTCAGCACGCCTTGCGCTGACAGGCGCGCTTCTTCCGCGCCATCAATAACGCGCATGCGCACCCCGGTTTCCTGTTCGATCAGCGCCTGAAATTCGGGGCCGTCATCGGCTTCGCGCATGGCGGCGGTGGCAACCATGGTCAGGTTTGTCATGGCCATGCCGCGCGTCAGCAGGGCAAAGCGCTTGATGGTGGCAAGGGCGCGGTCGCGCCCCTGTGGGTTCAGCCGGCCCGTGGTGACCAGCCCCTTGCCCAAACCGCACAGCACCTTTTCATTGAAGAAATACGCAGGCGAACGGGCGGCGCCATCAAACACCACCAACCGGACAGAGTTTGACCCCACATCGATAACACCCACTTGTGACAGCGCGCGGGCAGAGGGGTCGGTGAAAACAGGGTTATCGAAAAATCCCGCTTTGGCGGGGGGGGCGTCGTCCGTTTCCGGGACGCGCGAATTGCCATCCATGCGGCAGCTCCTGTCTGGCACAATCTGGGCGTAGTTTACCTGACTGACGGGCGCGCGGTCAATCATACAGATCGCGGACGCGCGGTCGGGCTGTGCAGCCCCTACCACTTGGGGACGGGATGGGTCATAACAGGGGGCGCGCGCGCCGATTCCCCGCGCGCCAGACACGCCGACCGCGCCCCGCCGCCAGACACCGAATTGAGAGAGAGCATGCACGACATCCGCGCCATCCGTGAAAACCCAGCCGCCTTTGATGCCGCCTTCGCCCGTCGCGGGATGGCGGCACAGTCAGGCCGTATTCTGGAGATTGATCAGGCACGCCGTGCGGCCATTTCTGCGGTGGAAACGGCCAAGGCCGCACAAAACGCTGCATCAAAACAGGTGGGTGCGGCCAAGGCCAAGGGGGATGAGGGCGAATTTGAACGCCTGCGCGCGCTTGTTGCCGAAAAGAAGGCAGAAATCACCGCGCTGGAAGACCAGGCGCGCGTGGCCGATGCCGAACTGACGGCGCTTCTGGAAACCTTGCCCAACCTGCCCTTGGCCGATGTGCCCGATGGTGCCGATGAATCCGAGAATGTGGAGTTGAAAACATGGGGAGCACCCCGCGATTTCGATTTCCAGCCCGTGGAGCATTTCCAGATTGCGGGCATTGCCCCCAACATGGACTTTGCCACGGCGGCCAAGCTGTCTGGATCGCGTTTCGTGGTGTTGCGCGGCGCGGTGGCGCGGGTGCACCGCGCGCTGGCGCAGTTCATGACCGATTTGCATGTGGACCACCACGCCCTGACCGAGGTGAACAGCCCCGTTCTGGTGCGTGATGATGCGATGTATGGCACGGGCCAGTTGCCAAAATTTTCCGAGGACAGTTATCAAACCACCAATGGCTGGTGGCTGATCCCGACATCGGAAGTGACGCTGACCAATTTTGCCGCGGGCGAAATACTGGACGGTGCCACCCTGCCGCTGCGGTTTTGCGCGCATACGCTGTGTTTCCGGTCCGAAGCGGGCAGTGCAGGCAAGGACACCACCGGCATGTTGCGCCAGCACCAGTTCGAGAAGGTCGAAATGGTGTCGATCACTCATCCTGATGCGTCCCTTGCCGAACATGAACGTATGACCCGCTGCGCCGAGGCCGTTCTGGAAGCGCTGAACCTGCCCTACAGGCGCATTGTGCTGTGCACCGGCGATATGGGCTTTGGTGCGCAGAAAACCCATGACATTGAAGTCTGGGTGCCGGGGCAGGGCAAATACCGCGAAATTTCCAGCGTGTCGGTTTGCGGGGATTTTCAGGCGCGGCGCATGAATGCCCGTTTCCGCCCCCAAGACGGGGGCAAGCCCGAATTCGTGCATACGCTGAACGGGTCAGGCGTGGCAGTGGGGCGGTGCCTGATTGCGGTGCTGGAAAATGGTCAGACAGCAGATGGCGGGGTCGATCTGCCCGCTGCATTGCACCCCTATCTGGGTGGCAGGACGCGCATTGCACCAACAGGTGAATTGGTCTGAATGCACGCCTGATGGCGCGGGTTCATGCTGTTGCGCACTTGCATCAGTCGCGGCGCTGGTTGCGCTAGTGCAGGTTGCGCAAAAGTGGGAACCGGTTTTGTGCTTCTCGAAGCTGCAAAATCAATAATTTAGAGTATGCAGCGTGAATGCGAATGAACGCAGCATACTGTAATGCCGCGATATACGCCCTTGAATGCCCGAATTTGGCCAGTTTTGTGCTGCCAAATCAAGCGCATGTGCATTGCTTAAAAGGATCATGTGTCATGCGTTCAACAAACACACCTATTTCCACCACCCCAAAGCGCCCCGGCGCGGCCCCCGGTATCAGTGCGGATATGCGCCCCGGCCATCCGAGCAATGCCGCCGCGCAAAAGCCTGTCACGCGGTTTAGCGACTGGGCGCTGATCTGACCGGTCAGGCCGTTTCCCGCCTAAGGGTTTGCCTTGCGCGACGGGACGCGTGCAAATTGGCTTTGCGCGGGCCCAATGGTTTGTTAATGACGTTGGTGATGTGACCCCGCACGGGCACGCAGCACCCACTATATACTCATGCCAACGCCGATTTCATCGATACGCAACCTTGGCCCCGCGATGGAGGCCGCTTTTGCGCGTGTGGGCATTCACAGTGCCGAAGCGCTGCGCGAACTGGGGTGCGACGCGGCCTATGCACGGCTGTTGCAATCTGGCGTGCGCCCGCATTTCATTGCGTATTATGTTCTGGAAATGGGGTTGCAGGGCCGCCCATGGAATGATTGCAAAGGCGCGGAAAAACTGCGTTTGCGCGCGCGGTTCGATGCGCTGAAACTGGAACATTGCCCCAAATCCTTGCCCTTTGATGCAGCGCTTGACGCACTTGGCGTCATTGCAGCCCCCATGCGACAGGACTGATCCCATGCCACGTTATATCTTGATGACTGTTGTTGTGCTGGCCTTGGCCGCGTGCGGAAATTCCAGCCCCGAGGCGTCGCGCGCGATGGGGCCAAGCGCTGCGCTTTATCCCGGCGAGACGCCGCAAATGCGCGCCCTTGTGCGCCAGTATGCGGCCAAACACGGCATTCCCGAAGCGCTGCTGCACCGGGTTATTCAACGCGAAAGCAATTATCGCGCCACTGCCCGCAATGGCCCTTATTGGGGGTTGATGCAGATATTGCCCCAGACCGCGCGGCAAATGGGCTTTCGGGGCACGCCCGAGGAGTTGCTGAACGCAGAAGTGAATCTGGAATATGCAGGGCGCTATTTGCGGGGCGCATGGCTGGTGTCCAATGGCAATATTGATCGCGCGGTCATGTGGTATGCGCGCGGATATTATTATGAAGCGCGGGATCGTTGCATGCTTGTCGCAACCGGGCTGCGTGACCGCGAAGTGCGCCGTGATTGCCCCACGCCTGCGCGCCGCGCCTGACGCCACAGTCAAAAGCGCGCGCCCCCCACGTGCTGACAGACCGCATTGGCCGCGCGCCGGTGCGGTTTTTCTTTTTTGGGTGGCGGTCGGCCAGGGGCGGGCGTTCGGATTGCCGCATTGCAGCGATTTTAGCTTGACATTATCTTGCGCTTAAATCATCCGTTTAGGTAAGAAAGTTGCGCGGCCCTTCCGGGCCTGCGCCATACCTGACCTGAGCAAAGGTGCCAAGATGACTGACGCAGCAACCGGACCCGCCAAAGACAAACCCTGGCTGTTTCGCACCTATGCCGGCCATTCAACGGCCAAAGCCTCGAATGCGCTGTATCGCACCAACCTGTCCAAGGGGCAGACGGGGCTTTCTGTGGCCTTCGATCTGCCCACGCAAACGGGCTATGACAGCGATCATGAACTTGCGCGCGGCGAAGTGGGCAAGGTTGGTGTGCCAGTCTGCCATCTGGGCGATATGCGTATGCTGTTTGACCAGATTCCGCTGGAACAGATGAACACGTCGATGACCATAAACGCCACAGCGCCGTGGCTGCTGGCGCTGTATATTGCTGCGGCTGAAGAACAGGGCGCGGATATTTCCAGACTGAACGGCACCGTGCAAAACGACCTGATCAAGGAATATCTGTCACGCGGCACCTATATTTGCCCGCCCGAACCCAGCTTGCGCATGATCACCGATGTGGCGGCCTATACCCGTCAGCATCTGCCCAAATGGAACCCGATGAATGTGTGTTCCTATCATTTGCAGGAAGCGGGCGCGACACCGCAACAGGAACTGGCCTTTGCGCTTGCCACGGCTTGCGCGGTGCTGGATGACCTGAAAACCAAAGTCCCTGCCGAACATTTCCCGCAGATGGTGGGGCGCATTTCGTTCTTTGTGAATGCGGGCATCCGGTTTGTCACCGAATTGTGCAAGATGCGCGCCTTTGTCGATTTGTGGGATGAGATTTGCCGCACGCGCTACGGTATTGAGGACCCCAAATACCGCCGCTTCCGCTATGGGGTGCAGGTGAATTCGCTTGGCCTGACGGAACAGCAGCCGGAAAATAATGTCTACCGCATCCTGATTGAAGCGCTGGCCGTCACCTTGTCGAAGAAAGCGCGCTGCCGTGCGCTGCAATTGCCCGCATGGAACGAAGCGCTTGGCCTGCCGCGCCCGTGGGACCAACAATGGTCGCTGCGGTTGCAACAGGTTCTGGCGTTCGAGACCGACTTGTTGGAATTCGATGACCTGTTCGACAATAACCCCGCCATTGACCGAAAAGTGGCCGAGTTGATGGCAGGCGCCCGCGAGGAACTGGCGCGGATTGATGATATGGGCGGCGCGGTCCGGGCGATCGAGTATATGAAATCGCGGCTGGTCGAGGCCAATGCCGAACGCATCAGCGGCATTGAAACAGGCGCTACTGTGGTGGTGGGCGTCAATAAATTCACCACCACCGAACCATCGCCCCTGACCACGGGCGAAGACGCGATCATGGTATGTGACCCGCTGGCCGAGGCCGACCAGATTGCCCGATTGCGGGCGTGGCGCGCGGCGCGCGATGAAGCTGGCGTGCGGCAGGCGCTGGCAGATCTGCGCGAGGCGGCGCGCGCGGGCGTCAATGTCATGCCCGCGTCCATTGCGGCGGCCAAAGCAGGGGCCACCACGGGCGAATGGGGCGAAACTGTGCGCGCGGCCTTTGGCCAGTATCGCGGGCCGACAGGGGTGAGCCGCGCGCCGTCCAACCGCACCGAGGGGTTGGAACCTGTGCGCGATGCAGTGGATGCCGTCAGCGCAAAACTGGGCCGCAAGCTGAAATTCGTGGTCGGCAAGCCGGGTCTGGATGGCCATTCCAACGGGGCCGAACAGATTGCCGCGCGCGCCCGCGATTGCGGAATGGATATTCATTATGAGGGGATTCGCCTGACCCCTGCCGAGATTGTGGCCGCCGTGCGCGATGAGGACGCGCATGTTGTGGGCCTGTCCATTCTGTCGGGGTCACATATGCCGCTGATGGAAGAGCTGATGCGCCTTTTGCGGGCCGAAGGGCTGGAACATGTGCCGGTGATCGTTGGCGGCATCATTCCCGAAGATGATGCCGACCGCTTGCGCGCGATGGGAATTGCGCAGGTGTATACGCCCAAGGATTTCCAGCTAAACCGCATCATGATGGATATTGTGGCGCTGGTTGATCCGGCGCCCATTGCGGCCCAGTAAATTTGCAGCCCGTTGATCTGGCGGGGGGGGTGCCGTCCTTGGGGGGATTGACCCCCCTGCGGACGGCATTGCCATGGCGTGACGGGGGCGTGATTCATCCAGACCTGTTGGATTGACTGACCCAATGGCGCAAGGCCGCTGGCCTTGTTGCTTGTTGCCCACGGCGCCTATGCCTGCACTGTTGTTGCGTGGCATGCGCAATTGCGCTTGAAGCGTGTAGATGCATGATTGATAAGCCCGCAAGGCAAGGCAAGGCAGGGGGGGCAGGGGATGAGTGGCGCGTTGATTGCCGGGTTCTTTTCGGGGCTGGGGTTGATTGCAGCAATTGGCGCACAGAATGCGTTTGTGTTGCGCCAAGGGGTGCGGCGCGAATATGTAGGCGTTGTGGTGCTGATTTGCGCGGTGTCTGATGCGCTTCTGGTGGCGCTTGGTGTGGCAGGCGCGCAGGTGATTGCGACCAGTTTGCCCGCTTTCGAGCAGATCATGCTATGGGCGGGTGTGGCGTTCTTGCTGGTATATGGCGTGTTGCGCTTTCGCGCGGCATGGCGTGGTGGCGCGGCGCTGATCCCGAGTGAAAGCGCGCCGGTGCCGTTGGTGCGGGTTGTGGCCATTTGCCTGGCCTTCACCTGGCTGAACCCGCATGTCTATTTGGACACTGTCGCGTTGCTGGGGGCGTTGTCGTTGCAATATGCGCCTTTACAATGGGCGTTTGGGGCAGGCGCTATTGCGGCGTCATTCGTATTTTTTGCCAGTCTGGGATATGGCGCGCGGCTGCTGGCCCCGATGCTGGCGCGGCCCGGTGCGTGGCGGGGGCTGGAAGCTGTGATTGGTGCAATCATGTGGGCCATCGCGGCAAAACTGATGCTGCGCGCCATGCTGGCATAAAGGTATTTCGGGCTTTTCTTGCATGTGCCGAATTGGTAGTCTGAGTTTACCAATTTATGGGGGTTGTCATGGAAATGCCCGAGCCGAACGGGGCCGTCCTTGCCAGACGCGCACATGTGCTGGCGCGATTGCGCGCTGTGCTGCCACAAGAGGCGCTGATCACTGATGAAACGGCATGTCGCGCCTATGAATGCGACGCATTGACAGCCTATCGCTGTATTCCCATGGCCGTGGCGCTGCCATCGTGCACCGAAGATGTGGCGGAAATTTTGCGCATTTGCCATGAGGAAGGTGTGCCGGTTGTGCCGCGCGGGTCGGGCACTTCGCTGGCGGGGGGGGCGCTGCCCAGTGCGGATTCGATTGTTGTTGGTGTCGCCCGGCTGCGCGATGTGCTGGAGGTGAACACTGCGGACCGATATGTGCGTGTGCAGGCCGGGATTACCAATCTGGCCGTCAGCGCCCATATTGACGGGGACGGGTTCTTCTATGCGCCTGACCCGTCCAGCCAGCTGGCCTGCGCGATTGCGGGCAACATCGCCATGAATTCCGGCGGGGCGCATTGCCTGAAATATGGTGTCACAACCAATAACCTGCTGGGGGTGACCATGGTATTGATGGATGGCACCATTGTCGAGATTGGTGGCCCCTATCTGGATGCGGGCGGGCTGGACCTGCTGGGGGTGGTCTGCGGGTCCGAAGGGCAGTTGGGCATTGTGACCGAAGCCACCCTGAAGATATTGCCCAAACCCGAAGGCGCGCGTCCGGTTCTGATGGGGTTTGACAGCAATGAAGTGGCCGGGGAATGCGTGTCCGACATCATCAAGGCGGGGATTTTGCCAGTGGCCATTGAATTCATGGACCGGCCCTGCATTCGCGCCTGCGAGGATTTTGCCAAGGCGGGATACCCTGATTGCGAAGCGCTGCTGATAGTCGAGGTGGAAGGGTCCCCGTCCGAGATTGACGAACAGCTTGCGCGTATCAAGACCATTGCACAGCGCCACGCCCCGGTTGAATTGCGTGAAAGCGCATCCCCTGAAGAAAGCGCCAGAATATGGCTGGGGCGAAAATCGGCCTTCGGGGCGATGGGGCAGATCAATGATTACATGTGTCTTGATGGCACAATCCCCGTATCCAGCCTGCCGCTGGTGCTGCGCCGCATTGGAGAAATGTCGCGCGACTACGGGCTGGATGTCGCCAATGTCTTTCATGCAGGGGACGGCAACATGCACCCGCTGATCCTGTATAACGCCAATAGACCCGGTGATCTGGAACGCTGCGAGGCGTTTGGCGCAGATATTTTGAAGCTCTGTGTTGAGGTGGGGGGCTGCCTGACCGGGGAACACGGGGTGGGTATTGAAAAGCGCGATCTGATGGGCGTGCAGTATACGGCCGAAGACATGGAAGCGCAGATGCGCATCAAGGATGTATTCGACCCCAAATGGCTGATGAACGCTGCCAAGGTGTTCCCGTTGGCGGCAAGTGCAAGCCGACGGGCCGCGTAAGGGGGCTGCGCCCCCTCTTGGGCCGGTGGCCCAATTCACCCCGTGAGTATTTTTGGCAAGATGAAGGCTGAATGTGCAGCTATGGAGGCCAGTGCGATGCGCCCTGAAAGTGAACAAGAATTGTCCAGGATGGTGCGCGACAGTGTTGCCCCTTTGCGTATACAGGGCGGTGGCACGCGCGATATGTGCGGCCCTGTGGCGGGGGCTGGGGCGGGGGCGGTGCTGTCCACGGCGGGGCTGTCGGGTATTACGCTGTATGATGCCGGCGCGTTGACGCTGGTTGTGCGCGCAGGAACGGCGCTGGCCGATGTGGACACCGCGCTGGCGCGCGAGGGGCAGAGGCTGGCCTTCGAGCCGATGGACATGCGGGCATTGCTGGGCACGGAGGGGGTGCCGACTGTGGGGGGGATGGTGGCGTCCAATGCCGCAGGTCCGCGCAGAGTGCAGGCCGGGGCCTGCCGTGACAGCCTGATTGGGGTGCGGTTCGTTGACGGGACGGGGGCGATTGTCAAGAATGGTGGGCGGGTGATGAAAAATGTCACGGGATATGATCTGGTCAAGTTGATGGCGGGAAGCTGGGGCACGCTGGGGGTGATGACCGAATGCGCGTTCAAGTTGCTGCCCGCCCCCGAAACCCAAGCCACATTGCGCAGCGCCCCCCTGTCGGCGCAAGACGCGGTCAGGGTGATGTCCGCAGCGCTCGGCACGCCATATGAGGTCAGCGGGGCGGCTGTTGGCGGGGATGGGTGTGTGTGTTTGCGCCTGGAGGGGTTCGCGCGGCAGGTCGCGTATCGTTGTGCGCAGTTGCAAGCGGTTTTGGGTGGCGCGTGGCAGGTGCTGGACGCGCCCGAAAGCGTGGCTTTGTGGGGCAAGATACGCGATGTGAGCGAATTTGCAGGCCGCGCGGGGGATGTGTGGCGCGTGTCGGTGGCCCCGTCTGGTGCGGCGGCGCTGGTTGCGCGCGCGGATTGCCCTGTTGTCATGGATTGGGGCGGTGGGCTGTTGTGGTTTCTGACCCCGGAAGGCGTGGATTTGCGCGCGCGGTTGGGGGCGTTTGCGGGACATGCGACATTGGTGCGGGCCAGTCAGGCAACACGCGCGCGCATTGCCGTATTTCCGCCGCAACCGGCGGCGTTGGCGAAAATCGCGCAAGGGCTGCGGATGAAATTTGACCCGCGCGGGGTGCTGAACCCCGGGATAATGGCCTAGGGGGCAGGATGCAGACGAATTTTACCACCAAGCAGTTGCAAGACCCCGCCATCGCACGGTCAAACGAGGTGCTGCGCGCTTGTGTGCATTGCGGGTTTTGCACGGCGACCTGCCCGACCTATGCCGTGCTGGGCGATGAGTTGGACAGCCCGCGGGGGCGGATTTACCTGATCAAGGACATGCTGGAGAAGGGGCGCGCCGCAGATGAGAAGACAGTCAAGCATATTGACCGCTGCCTGTCCTGCCTGGCGTGCATGACCACCTGTCCGTCGGGGGTGCATTACATGCATCTGGTGGACCATGCGCGCGCGCATATTGAACGCACCTACCGCCGGCCCCTGTCGGACCGCATGTTGCGCTGGGTGCTGGCGCGGATTTTGCCATATCCGGCGCGGTTCCGGCTGGCGCTTCTGGGCGCGAAGCTGGGCCGCCCGTTCCGTGCGCTGATGCCAGATGCGCGGTTGCGCGCCATGCTGGAGATGGCGCCGAAACATATCCCGCCGGTCAGCCGCAATGATGACCCGCAGGTATTCGCGCCGCAAGGGCACCAAAAGATGCGTGTGGCCTTGATGACTGGCTGTGCACAGCGCGCGCTGAACACTGATATCAATGATGCCACCATCCGGCTGTTGCGCCGTCTTGGCGCGGAAGTGGTGATTGCACAGGGGCAGGGGTGTTGCGGTGCGCTGACCCACCACATGGGCAAAACCCGCGAGAGCCATGCAAGCGCCGCGACGAATATTCACGCATGGCACGCGGAAATGCAGGGTGCGGGGCTGGATGCGATTGTCATCAACACCAGCGGATGCGGCACCACAGTCAAGGATTACGGGCATATGTTCCGCAATGACCCGCTGGCCGACAAGGCGCAGGCAGTGGCAGGTATTGCCATGGATGTGTCCGAAGTGCTGATGAAACTGGACCTGCCCGAAGCATCACCGCAAGCTATGAAGGTCGCCTATCATGCCGCCTGTTCGTTGCAGCATGGCCAGAAGATCACGACCTTCCCCAAGCAGTTGCTGGCGCGCGCGGGGTTTGATGTGGTGGAACCGCGCGACAGCCATTTGTGCTGTGGGTCGGCGGGCACTTATAACCTGATGCAGCCCGAGATTTCCAAGGCGCTGAAATCGCGCAAGGTGGCCACATTGGAAGCGACTGCACCCGATGTGATTGCTGCCGGAAACCTGGGGTGCATGATGCAGATCGGGTCTGGAACGCATGTGCCGGTGGTGCATATGGTGGAATTGCTGGACTGGGCCACAGGCGGGCCAAAGCCGCGTGCCCTGTTGCCGTGACAGGCCAGGGATTGCCATTTTCTGGCCATCATGCCATGCGATGGTGCCTGCACACCCCCTGAACCGAAGGTCTATGGATGCGTTTTCTGGCTTCGCTGATTGCGATTTTCGCAGCGTTTACCCCGCCCGTGCTGGCGCAATCCACGGACAGCCCGCTGCAAATGCTTGACAGCGGCATGCAGATTTACGGCTGGGAAGGGGTCGGGCGTGTGGATTTCGGGCAGTCCGGGTTTTGCACGGGTGCGTTGATCAGTGAAACCCATGTTCTGACTGCGGCGCATTGCCTGTATGACCGCCACAGTGGGGCACGATTCCGCGATCAGGACATCACCTTTCGGGCGGGGTTCCGCAATGGGCGCGCAGTCGCTGACGGACGCGTGTTGCGCAGTGCGATTCACCCCGCCTATGACCGCGCGGGCGGTGTTTCGGCACAAAATATTGCCCATGATCTGGCGTTACTGGAATTGACGCACCCAATGCGCGGGTTCGGGGTCGCGGCTTTTGCTGTGCATACCCAACCGCGCGCGGGGGACAGAATTGGTGTTGTGTCCTATGGGCGCGAGCGCAGCGAAACCCCGGCGCTGCAGGAAGCCTGCGATGTGTTGGGGCAGGAACGCGACGGCGTGCTGGTGATGTCATGCTCGGTGGATTTCGGGTCTTCCGGGGCGCCGGTGTTTACCATGCAAAACGGTCAGGCGCGCATTGTCTCCGTTGTGTCCGCCAAGGGGGACGCGACCATTGGCGGCCGCGATATGGAAGTGTCCTTTGGGGCGACATTGGGGGCGCGGCTGGATGTGCTGCGCGCAGCACTTGCGCAGGGTGACAGGCGCTTCATGTCGGCACCAGACGGCACAGACACAGGCCCCCGCCAGATGAGTGCGGGGGGGGGCGCGCGGTTTTTGCGGCCGTGAAATTACCTGTCAGGGGGGCTTGAAACCCCGCATCTGTTTTCCCAAATCATAAGGGCAGCAGGGGCCAAGTGTGGACCTGCGGCAACCCCGCCTTGCGCCTGTCCAGTTTCGGAGGGTGCGTAACATACCATCGCTTCACTTCAAGGAGGATGCTTATGCGTCGATTTGATCCAACCCCGCTATACCGTGCCAGCATTGGTTTTGACCACATGGCCGATCTGCTTGACCGTGTCATGTCAAGCGACCTGCACAATACCACCTATCCGCCCTATAATATCGAACGCGTGCAGGAAAACGCCTATCGTATTTCCATTGCCGTGGCCGGGTTCAGCGCGGATGATCTAAGTGTCGAAGTCAAGGAAAACGCGCTTCTGGTTACCGGGCGCGGTCAGGACAGTGCGACTGAGCGTCAGTTCCTGCATCGCGGCATTGCCACCCGCGCATTCGAGCGGCGCTTCCATCTGGCCGATCATGTGCGCGTGACTGGCGCGGTGCATCAAGATGGCATGCTGCATATTGATCTGGTGCGCGAACTGCCAGAAGCGCTGAAGCCCCGCCAGATTGAAATTCAGGCGGCCACCCCCCGCCAGATCATGCGCGAGCAAGCTGCCTGACGGTGATTGCCATGATACGCATGCAAAGGGCACCCAGTCGGGTGCCCTTTGAGGTATATACTGATTTTACTTGTTATCCTGCGTATGTTGCACAAAATCATGACTAGATTTTGCGCGTAAAAACACGCGCTCACAAAGGGTTAGAGTGGGTTGCTTGACTGTGACGGAACGCAAGCCAGGCTATGTTGATTACTCTGAATACCGTTACTCAAACCAGATATTTCGCCCTGCCTTGAAAATATGGGCGATAGTTTCAGGGGCCGCACTTATAGCTCAGGCTGCCCCCGACAGTATGCGGGCCGCCGCGTTGCGCCGCGCGCGTTTTGCGCTGCGTGTCCATGGAAGCGGTGTTTGCGAAGCCTCTGCTTGCGCAATAAGATTGCTTATCCAGCGTGGTCTTGCTGTCGCTTGCATATGTCGGCCCTCTTGCTGTTCAGTCTGTGTCTTTAGGTATTGTTAAGCAATGCAGGCAGAATTGGGCATGACTGGGGCGGGCGCGTGATGATTGCGGGGCACAGGCGCAGCGGTTTCAGAACCCGTCACCACCGCCCTGTTGCCAAGGCTTGACCAGATTACCGAAACGGGTGAAGCGCCCTTCAAACGACAATTCAACTGTGCCGATGGGGCCGTGACGCTGTTTGCCGATGACGACTTCGGCCTTGCCATGGACGGTTTCCATAATCTCTTGCCATTTGGCCATGGCTTCCAGATCATGATCTGACGGTTTTTCACGTTCGCGGTAATATTCATCGCGGTAGACAAACATCACCACATCGGCGTCTTGCTCAATCGATCCTGATTCGCGCAAATCCGACAATTGCGGGCGTTTGTCTTCGCGGCTTTCGACATTGCGCGACAACTGCGACAGCGCGATGACAGGGATGTTCAATTCCTTGGCAATGGCTTTCAGCCCTTGGGTAATTTCCGACACCTCCTGCACGCGGCTTTCCTTGGATGTGCCACGCAGCAATTGCAGGTAATCTACCATCAGCACATCCAGCCCATGCGTGCGCTTCAGCCGCCGCGCGCGGGCCGCCACTTGTGCAATCGGCAGGGCGGGCGTGTCGTCAATATACAGCGGGCAGGCTTCCAGCGACTTGGCCGCTTCCACAAAACGGCGGAATTCTTCTTCGGTCATGTCGCCACGGCGAATCTGTTCGCTGGGCACTTCCGACGCTTCCGACAGGATACGCGCGGCCAGCTGCTCAGCGCTCATCTCCAGACTGTAGAAGCCCACAACGCCCCCCTCAACTGCCCCTTCGGACCCGTCAGGTTTCAGCCCGCGCTTATACGCTTTGGCGACATTGAACGCGATATTCGTCGCAAGCGATGTTTTCCCCATCGACGGACGCCCGGCAAGGATGATCAGGTCCGACGGGTGCAGCCCGCCCAGCTTCTTGTCCAGATCAATCAGCCCGGTGGAAATACCCGCAAGCCCGCCATCGCGCTGATAGGCGGCATTGGCGATGTTCACGGCTTCGGTCACGGCCTTCAGGAAGCTTTGGAACCCGCGTTCGGCCACGCCCTGTTCGGCCAGCTTGTACAGCCGCTGTTCGGCCTCGATAATCTGTTCCCTGGGTTCCGAGGCAACATCCATCTGGGAGGCGCGCGCCGAAATATCCTGCCCCAGTCGGATCAGGTCGCGCCGCACCGCCAGTTCATAGATCATCTGCGCATAATCGCGCGCCGCATAGGCCGAAATTGCCGCCGCCGCCAGCCGCGCCAGATAGGCAGGACCGCCCAGTTCGCGCAGCCCTTCATCATCTTCCATGAAGGCCTTGATCGTCACCGGACTGGCCAGCGCGTTTTTCAGAATGCGCGCGGATGCGATTTCAAAAATACGCTGATGCACGGGGTCAAAGAAATGCGCCGGTTTCACCAGTGTCGAAATGCGGTCATACACATCGTTATTGACCAGAATTGCCCCCAGAAGCTGTTGTTCCGCTTCAATATTATGGGGCATTGTGTCGGGGGTCGCTGTGTCCCCCGACCGGATCGTTGTGATCTCGTTCATGCCTGTTACCGCCGATGTCCATGCTCGTTAGCGCCTACATTAGCAGGATTCGGGCATGATGCGCAAATTGTATAAGCCTGTGCATGGCCTGTGGATAAGCGTGATATGGGGGTGGGGCGGGTTTTTGCCGCAACATCTGGTGGCGGGTCCGCGCGGGGCGGGGTGGGATTGCGCGCGCGCACTCTTGCCCCTTGCCGCCCCTTGGGCTAAGGCCAGACCGACCCTGACAGGAGTGTCCGCTCATGGCAAAAACCAAAGGCCCCAGACGCCCGAAAGCCGAAACCCCCAAAGGGTTCCGCGACTATTTCGGCCACGAAGTCACTGCGCGCAAGGCGATGCTGGACAAGATTGCCGAGGTGTATCATCGCTACGGGTTTGACGCGCTGGAAACATCCGCCGTCGAAACGGTTGAGGCTTTGGGAAAATTCCTGCCCGATGTGGACCGCCCCAATGAAGGCGTGTTCGCATGGGAAGAAGATGCCGACTGGCTGGCGCTGCGCTATGACCTGACGGCCCCCTTGGCGCGCGTGGCCGCGCAGTATCGGCAGGATTTGCCCACCCCTTACCGCCGCTACGCGATGGGGCCTGTCTGGCGCAATGAAAAGCCCGGTCCGGGGCGGTTCCGGCAGTTTTATCAATGCGATGCCGATACGGTCGGGGCCGCGAGTGTGGCGGCGGATGCCGAGATTTGCGCCATGCTGTCGGACGCGTTGGAAGAAGTCGGCATCCCGCGCGGGGATTATGTGATCCGCGTGAACAACCGTAAGGTGTTGAATGGCGTGATGGAGGTTGCGGGGATATTGGACCCCGCCGACCCTGAAAAATTCGCCAGCGAGCGCGGAATCGTCCTGCGCGCGATTGATAAGCTGGACCGCCTTGGCGTGGAGGGCGTGCGCGCGCTTCTGGGTGAGGGGCGCAAGGATGAGAGCGGGGATGTTACGAAGGGCGCGGGGTTGAGGACGGAGCAAATTCAAAGGATTATGACTTTTATCGATGTTAGTCTCCAGTTTGGACCTGAAGCGCAAGCGCGTTCAAAAAAAATTGCGATGATGGGTCGACCAATGATGTTCTTAGGAGGGAGCAATCCTAGTGCATCCGCTGTAAAGTTTCTCCGTGCCGTAGTTTCCGATAGTGAGCAGGGGATTGAGGGTGTCTATGAACTCGAACAGATCGCCTCTCTCCTCGCCGCCCAAGGCTACGGCCCTGACCGCATCATCATCGACCCCTCGGTGGTGCGTGGCCTCGGTTATTACACCGGCCCTGTGTTCGAAGCTGAACTGACCTTCTCGATAGAGGACGAAAAAGGCCGTCCGCGCCAGTTTGGCAGCGTGGCAGGTGGCGGGCGGTATGATGATCTGGTCAAGCGCTTTACTGGCCAGCCTGTGCCTGCAACGGGCGTCAGCATTGGCGTTGATCGCCTGCTGGCGGCGTTGCAAGCCAAGGGGCGGCTGGACACCACTGCGCAAGGCCCCGTTGTCGTAACTGTCATGGACCGCGACAGAATGAGCGATTACATGGGCATGGTGGCCGATCTTCGCGCAGCTGACATTCGCGCGGAAATGTATCTGGGCAATCCCAAAAACTTCGGCAACCAGTTGAAATATGCTGATAAACGCGGCAGCCCCATCGCCATCATCCAGGGCGGGGACGAAGCGGCCAAGGGGGTTGTGCAGATCAAGGACTTAATCCTTGGCGCGAAGATCGCGCAACAAGCCACTGTAGAAGAATGGAAATCCCAGCCTGCGCAAATCGAAGTGGCCCGTGAGAACCTGGTGCAAACGGTGCGCGATATTCTGGACCGTCATAAATGACCGCCGCAGCGACCCTTGCCCAAAACCTGTTGGCGCAGATGCAGGACGCCGGTGCGCAACTGGTTACCGCCGATATTTTGCAACCCGCCGAAACGCTTCTTGACCTGTATGGCGAGGATATTCGCGCGCGCGCCTATGTCACCCATGACCCCGCCCTTGGGGAAATGATGCTGCGGCCCGATTTTACCGTGCCGGTGGTGCAGGCGCATATGCAAGGCGGTGCGGAACCGGCGCGCTATTGTTATGCAGGGCCGGTGTTTCGCAAGCAGGTGAAGGGGCGTGCGCGCGAATATCTGCAAGTGGGCTATGAAGTCTTTGCCCGCGACACCCCCGCCCGCGCCGATGCCGAAGTGTTCGCGCATTTTGCGCAGCTTCTGGCGGGCTATGACCTGCGCCCTGTCACGGGCGATATTGGTATATTGAAAGCCGCTGTTGCGGGGCTGGACACCAGCGCGCGGCGCAAGGCGGCCTTGATGCGCCATATCTGGCGGCCAAAACGGTTTCGCGCGCTGCTGGAACGCATGGGCGGGCAGGGACCGCTTGCCGCGCCGCGCGCAGATTTGCTGCACGCCTTGCAAGCTGCCCCCTGTGCGACATTGCTGGATCAGGCCGGCCCCCTTGTGGGATTGCGCGATGAGGGGCAGATTGCCGAACGTGTTGCGGCCCTTCTGGAAGACGCCGAAACCCCGCCAGTGCCCGCTGCGCAGATTGCCGCCCTTGAAACGTTGCTGTCCCTTAGCGGGGGCGCGCGCGATGTAGCGCGCGATTTGCGCACGCAGGGCTGGGACGCACTGGCCCCCGCACTGGAGAGGCTGGAGGCGCGGCTGGACGCGCTGGAAGATGCCGGGATCGACACAGCCACCCTGCCATTCGAGACCAGTTTCGGGCGCACCAATATGGAATATTACGACGGGTTTGTGTTCGGCTTCATCGCCGCGCCCGCCGATCTTCCCCCGGTTGCCACGGGTGGGCGCTATGATGCGCTGACCTCCGTTTTGGGGCAGGGTCGGGCAATTCCGGCGGTGGGCGGCGTGATCCGTCCCGACACATTGGTTGCATTGGGGGGGGGCGCATGATGTTGAAACTGGGCGTGCCGTCCAAGGGCCGGTTGATGGAAAAAACCTTTGACTGGTTCGCAACCCATGGCCTGACCCTGCAGCGCACGGGTGCGGACCGCGAATATGCGGGCAGTGTCGCGGGCGTTGACGGTGTGGAACTGGTGCTGCTGTCGGCCAGTGAGATCCCGCGTGAACTGGCGGCGGGACGCATTCATCTGGGGGTGACAGGGTCCGATCTGGTGCGCGAGACACTGGCGGACTGGCAAGCCCAGGTCGTGGACCTGGCGCCCATGGGCTTTGGACACGCGGATCTGGTGGTGGCCGTGCCCAAGGCGTGGGTTGATGTGGAAACGCTGGATGATCTGGATGCCGTGGCGGCGGCGTTTCGCGCGCGCCACGGGTTCCGGCTGCGCATTGCCACGAAATACCACCGGCTGGTGCGCGAGTATCTGCGCGCGCATGGGGTGGCCGATTACCAGCTTGTCGACAGTCAGGGCGCGACCGAAGGGACCATCAAGAACCTGACCGCCGAAGCGATTGCCGACATCACGTCAACGGGGGAAACGCTGCAGGCGAACCACTTGAAAATTCTGCGCGACCCGCCTGTGCATTGCTCGCAAGCCACGCTGTTTGCCAGCCGCGCGGCGGATTGGCGCGCGGTTGCGGATATTCGCACGACGCTGTTTGCGAAACTGGGCGTTGGGGATGTGTCGGGGCTGGGCGGATAGGTCCGCAAGCGCGCGCTGCTTTGGAAAAGGCCGTTGGACACGGGCAATAATGCCCCTTATTCCCGCGCGCGCAATTCCAGCCAGATCCCATCGCGCGCGCGCACGGTCATATGCGCCATGGGGACGGGCACACGGTCTGGTATGGCGCGGAATTCCCAGTCATGAAGCAGGCGCGCCAGAATCAACACGGCCTCGGCCATGGCGAAACCTGCGCCTGTGCATACACGCGGGCCGGTTGAGAACGGGATGAACCCGTCGCGGGCGTGGTGTTTGGTGGCGGGGTTGTGCCAGCGTTCGGGCCGGAAATCATGGGCGTCAGGCCAGATGCTTTCATGCCGTCCCAAATGCCAGGGGCTGATAATGACCTGCGCGCCGCGCGCCAGGGGCCTGCCGCGAAAACACTCCGCCTGTGTTGTTTCGCGCACCAGCATCGGCACCGGCGGATACAGGCGCAACGCTTCGCGGAATGTGTCGCGGATCAGCGGGAAATGCTTCAGCACCCCGAATTCGGGCGCTGTGCCAGTTGCCACATAGGGCGCAAGGGCCTGCGCTTCGCGGGCCAGTTTATTTTGCCAGTCGGGATGATGGGTGGCAATCAGGTATAATGTCCATGCCAGCGCGGATGCACTGGTTTCATGCCCCGCGAGAAAGAAAATCGCGACCTGATCGACCATTTCAGCGGTGTCGAATGTGGTGCCGGTTTCAGGGTCGCGCGTTGTCATGATCTTGGTGGCCAGATCATCTGGCGCGGTGCCCGCCTGAATGGCGGCCATGCGCGTGGCGGTCATATGCGTAATCAGCGCGCGGATGCGTGCCGCCGTCGCCCTTGTCTGGCGGGGAAAGAAACGCGGCATCCAAACAGGCAGGGGCACAAGGGCTGCAAGGTTCAGAATGGGCGCGCTGCGCTGATGGGCGCGAAAGGTGCGATACACCTCGGTGGCAGTGTCATCGGCAATGGGCACAGAAAACAGTGTGCGGAAAATGACATCGGCTGCGGCGTGACTCATTTCCTCCTCTATCTCGACCTGTCCGGTTTGCAGGCGGCGGGCGGCGGCTTGTGCTGCGTCCCACATCGCAGGGAAGGTGTCGCGCAACCGCCCCCCTTCAAAGGCCGGGTCGATGATGCGGCGCTGGCGCGCCCATTCCGCGCCATTGGTCACAAAGACCGAATTGCCCAGCAGCAGCCGCAACCCTTCGCGCACGCGGTCGGATTTGGGGAAATCGCGCGGACGCGCGGACAGGACCAGCCGCACCAGTTCGGGCGTGTTCACCATGACCGAATGCAGAAACGGCAGCTTCACTTCCGCCATTTTGGCGCGATACAGGCGCGCGGGTTGCGTCGACAGAATGTCGCGCCGGAACATGCCCAGATGGCGCCAGAATGGCACACGCTCGGCGCGGTGTTCGGGCATGGGGGGGCGTGTCATGGCAGGCGCGCGGTCTTGGGCAAATAACACGCATGCGACACAGAGGCAGACGGTTTGCGGTCGCGGAAGCGGTCAGCCAATGTCAGCGGGCCTGCGGTGATCTGGAAATAATCATAATCCTTGGGCGCATCAAAGGCGCAAAGATACTGGAAATGCAGCCGGAAATAGCGGCGGCGCAATTTGCGGTAGGTTTCAGGGCGCAGGCTTTGGCTGAAGGCTGCGGAAATGACCAAAGGCCAGCGCTTGCCAGTCGCGGGGGCAGCGCCGGCACTGCTGACGGGATCGCACAGCGCGTAGCAGCACCCATCGCCGGGCGCCGTCACGTCCAGCCAGAACAGGTCTGGGCGGGTGGACAAATAGCGCAGATCACGGCGCAAATCCTGTGCATCAGGCAGGTAGGATTGCATCGGCACCGCATGGCCCAGCGACAAGAAGGACAAAACAGGCATTGTGCGCGTGGCATGACCTGCGCGGATGACACGCGCCAGCACTGATACGCCCAGATGCACGCCTGACGAATGGCCCACAACCAGCACCTCGTCCAGATCGGGGTTTTGCAGGGCGTTTGCGATCAGGTCAGCAAATTCATCCAGCCGCGCTTCCAGCTCTGGCGGGTTGCGGCCCCGGTTTTTGGCAGTAAAGGCGAAATCCAGCAACAGGTAATGCACGAAAAACCTGCCATCGATTTTGCGAAACCCGTGCAGGATGGGCGGCACAGCCCCCAGCCCCAGCGCATAGCCCAACCAGTGTGGCAGCACATGCGCCAGCCCCCAGCCAACCAGCCCCGCCACTGCCAGCGCGGTTGCCAACTGGCCCAGCAACATAACAACCGGATACATGGCCGCAATGCCCGGCCCCGCGCGCAACCTAAACAGCCGGAACATGACCCCGCCTGAAAAATACACCCATGCTGTGCGCACCAGCAGTGCATAGGTAGCCCAGATCCCCGCCTGCATGGAGGAGCGCACGATATCGGACCATTGCAGAATCATCATCGTGGTTTCGGTATCATGCCCGTCAACTGTTGCGCTGACATTCCAGCCATAGGGGCCATCATCGGCAGGTTTGGGGTGCTGGCTTATCCTGTAGCCCGAAATGCCCGCCTGCAGCGCAGATTCCGTGCGGTATAATTCACGGTAGCGGCGCGGGGGAAAAGGGTCATAGCCGGGAATATAAAACACATGGCGCCGTCGCACATGCTGGCCTGTCCTGCGGTCCTGAATGTGGGAATCGGCCATGTGACGCGCCCGTTTTGTTTGTTGACGGGGATGATAGCCCCGAAAACGGGTGAAAATAAGCCCTGTCCTGCACGAGAATGGGGCCGCGTGCAGATTGTGTTGCGTGGGTTGCATCCTTCATAACAACCCGCAAGACTGCACTGCGACCCATCACCCCATAAGACAGGAGGGCATAATGGCCGTTTCCCCACCCGTATGCGATTTTGGCTGGCAGGCACCGGGTTTCACCCTGCCTGCGACGGACGGGCGCAGTTACACATTAAACGACATCATGGGGCCGAAAGGCGCGTTGGTGATGTTCATCTGCAATCATTGTCCCTATGTGTTGGGGGTGGTGGACCGCATTGTGCGCGATGCCCGCGATTTGCAGGCGATGGGCGTTGGTGTGGCCGCGATTTGTGCCAATGATGCGCAAGCCTATCCTGCGGACAGTTTCGCCAATATGGCCCGGTTTGCCCGCGAACATGACTTCCCGTTCCCGTATCTGCATGATGAAAGCCAAAATGTGGCGCGCGCATGGGGCGCGCAATGCACACCGGATTTCTTTGGCCTGAATGCAGCCGGGGAATTGCACTATCGCGGGCGGCTGGACGGGTCCGGGCGCAACCCTGCGCCAGATGGCGCGCGCCGCGACCTGTATGAAGCCATGGCCCAGATCGCGCAAACCGGCGCAGGCCCGCGCGATCAGATTGCGTCCATGGGGTGTTCGATCAAATGGAAACCCGCCTGAGCGCGCAGTCACAGCATAGAGGGCAGAACCTGATCGGGCGGGCGGTGCCCGTCCGCGAAGGTCTTGATGTTGATGATGACTTTCTCGCCCATCTCAACACGTCCTTCCAGCGTGGCCGACCCCATATGTGGCAATAGCACCACATTGGGCAATTCGCGCAATCTGGGGTTGATCTCATTGCCATGCTCGAACACATCCAGCCCCGCACCCGCAATTTCACCCGCGCGCAAGCCGCGCGTCAGGGCATTTTCGTCAATGACTTCGCCGCGCGAGGTGTTGATGACAACAGCAGTCGGTTTCAGCAATTTCAGACGCCGCGCATTGAGCAGGTGAAACGTCGATGGCGTGTGCGGGCAGTTGATGGAAATCACATCCATCCGCGCCACCATCTGGTCCAGACTTTCCCACCATGTGGCTTCCAGCTTCTCCTCCACCTCGGGGCGCAGGCGGCGGCGGTTGTGGTAATGAATCTGCATGCCGAACGCCTGCGCGCGCCGCGCCACGGCCTGACCAATGCGGCCCATGCCCAGAATGCCCAGCCGCTTGCCGCCAATGCGCGTGCCCAGATTGGCAAGCGGCGACCAGCCGCGCCACCCGCCTGATTGCATGACCTGCAGGCCCTGCGGTATTTTGCGGGTGACAGCCAGCATCAGCGCCATCGCCATATCGGCAGTATCCTCGGTCAGAACACCGGGGGTGTTGGACACCAGAATGCCACGCTGGCGCGCGGATTGCACATCAATATGGTCCACGCCTGCGCCGAAATTGGCAATCAGCTTCAACCGCTCGCCCGCGCCCGCCATAAGGCTGGCATCAATATTGTCGGTGATGGTCGGCACCAGCACATCAGCGCTGCGCATGGCCTGCGCCAACTCATCGCGGGTCATGGGCGTGTCATCATCGCGCAGGGTGACATCGAACAATTCTTTCAGGCGCGTTTCGACCACGTCGGGCAGGCGTCGCGTTACGACAACACTCAGGCGTTGTGTGGGCATGGTTGCGTCTCACCTCTTTGCAAGTCAGGGGCTTTCTGGCAAAGTGCAATGAACTGGAACAGGCTGCAAGCACGCATTGCAGGCTGGGTCAGGGAAAAGACTGAATGAGCAGTCACAAGACACGCAGTCACCGATCACGGGAAAACCGGGGCAGACAGGCAAAATGATGAAAACCACCCTTGTATTGGCGGCGCTTCTGGTCGCTTTTCCTGTGCTTGCGCAGGCTTTGGACCGTGGGCCGGTCACAAACCTGCCTTTGCCGCGCTATGTGTCGATGAAGGCCAGCGAAGGCAATGCGCGGCGCGGGCCGGATACGTCCCACCGTGTGGACTGGGTGTTTACACGCCGTGACTTGCCGCTGCGTGTGACGGCCGAATACGAACACTGGCGCCGCGTAGAAGATGCCGAGGGGCAGGGCGGCTGGATGCATTACGCGCTTTTGTCGGGGGTGCGGTCGGTGCTGGTTCAGGGCGACATGGTGGAAATGCACAGCGCCCCTGACACGGCCTCCGGCGTTGCCGCGCTGTTGGAACGCGGTGTTATTGCACATTTGCGCGCCTGTCAGATTGACTGGTGCAGGCTGGAAGTTGGCACCGCGCGCGGATGGGTAGAAAAGCGCCATATCTGGGGTGTTTCGCAAGACGAGGAATTCTAGAGTATTCGCCTTGATCAAGCTGTTTTTGTCGTCCATTTGCGGTCTTGTCGGACGCGTGCGCGGGCCTGCGGCCCTTGCGATTCACTGGTGCATTTGCCGAATGTTTCCCTTGCCGAAAACAAGCGCATAAAGCCACCACACCCTGATGGGCTTATTCCGTCAACACGCGAATACGGTTTAATTTCAACGCCGTGCAAGTCATTCTTCCTGCGCCGTTACGCTGTGGCCCGCTTGACACGCAACTGCGACAGGCTGTCATCAACCATCTCGCGCAAGGCGGGGGTGGTCGGGCGCGCGCGTGGGTAAAGCGGGGATGCGCGGTCATTCAGCACGGCCCCCCAGCCCGTGGTGGTTGCAAAAAACCGCGTCACGCCATCAGTGCCGAACTCCGCCAGAAACCCCGCCACCACAACATCCAGATAGCTAAGATGGATGTGATGCGACACATCCGGCAAGGCGGAAGCGTCCAGTGGCACCGCGTATACTTGCGCGGCAACAGTCACCGGCGACTCGTGGTGCAGGCGGTCTGGTGGCACCATATGGCGCCCGTAGCCGGTTTCGCGTAGGTCCAGCGCGGCCCAGTCCGCACGCGGCACGCGCGCAATCAAGCCATCGATCCGCGCGTCGGTGTCGGGCACAACACTTAGAAATGTCTTGTCCAGACGGTGCGAATACCGCCATTCCCGCCGCCAGCCGCGAATCGCGGCGCGGTGCGCATCGGTATAGTCGTGGGTCTGGCGGTTCACCAAGGACCCGTAGCCAAAGAAATAAGGATCACTCATGCCCTATATCTGACCAGTTTGCCCCCAAGGTGCAAGCATGGGATTTGCACTTGCCAAATGCGCGGCCTTTCCGCTAACAAAAGGGCGCAGATACGGGAGACGCTGATCGCAAGGTCAGGGCCGAAGGAGCAACCGCCCCGGTAAACTCTCAGGCAAAAGGACCGGTCTGCACACGGACTCTGGAGAGAGGTGCGCCAGCTTTGGCCGCCCGCCGAAGGGATAGCGATCTCAGGCGCACAGGACAGAGGGGGCATGGAACGCGGCCAGCAGCCGCAACATGGACCCGGGCCGCATGGCCCAACCGGAAGGGGCAGTATGTCTGATATGCAACCCGATCTGCGGCGCACCCCGCTGCATGCGCTGCATCTGGAACTTGGGGCAAAAATGGTGCCCTTTGCGGGCTATGACATGCCCGTTCAATACCCGCTGGGGGTGATGGGGGAACATTTGCACTGTCGCGCCAAGGCGGGGTTGTTCGATGTCAGCCATATGGGACAGGTTATCTTGCGCGGGCCGAATGCCGCGCTGGCGCTGGAACGGCTGGTGCCTGTGGCGCTGGCGGAGTTGGCGGAAGGGCGGCAACGCTACGCGATGTTCACCAATGACGCGGGCGGCATTCTGGATGATCTGATGGTGGCCAATCGCGGCGATCATCTGCTGGTGGTGGTCAATGCGGCCTGCAAGGCGGCGGATCTGGCGCATATGCGGCGCACTCTGCCGGAACTGGACGTGACCGAGGTGACCGACCGCGCGCTTTTGGCCTTGCAAGGGCCGCGTGCCGAAGCGGTATTGGCCGCGCTTTTGCCCGATGTGGTCAAGATGCGTTTCATGGATGTCGCCAATCATGATTGGAACGGGGTCACGCTTTGGGTATCGCGTTCGGGCTATACCGGCGAAGACGGGTTTGAAATTTCGGTGCCCGAAGCACAGGCCGACGCTTTCGCGCGTGCACTTCTGGCCCATGGCGATGTCGCGCCCATTGGACTGGGCGCGCGCGACAGCCTGCGGTTGGAAGCGGGGTTGTGCCTGTATGGCAATGACATCGACACCACCACCACCCCGGTTGAAGCAGCACTGAATTGGGCCATCCAGAAGGCGCGGCGCGCAGGCGGCGCGCGCGCGGGCGGATTTGCGGGCGCAGATGTGATTTTGCCGCAACTGGCACAGGGGGCCGCGCGCCAGCGTGTGGGGCTGATCCCGCAGGGCCGCGCGCCCATGCGCGCAGGCACCCCGCTTTTTGTCGCGCAGGACAGCGCCGCGCAAATCGGCACCATCACTTCGGGCGGGTTTGGCCCGTCTGTCGAAAGACCTGTTGCCATGGGATATGTGCCTGCTGAATATGCAGGCGCGGAAACGGAACTTTGGGCCGAACTGCGCGGCAAGCGTTTGCCTGTGCGCGTGGCGGCTTTACCCTTTCGCCCGTCAACCTACTGCAAATGAGGGATTCTATGCGTTTTACCGAAGAACATGAATGGCTGCGCGTCGAAGGCGATGTCGTGGTCGTGGGAATCACCGAACACGCGGCCGAACAGCTTGGCGATGTCGTGTTCGTGGAATTGCCTGAAATCGAGGCCATGGTGGCCAAGGGCGATGAAGTCTGCGTGATCGAATCGGTCAAGGCCGCCAGTGATATTCTGGCCCCCGTCGATGGCGAGATTGTCGAGGTCAACGAAGCCCTTGTCGACACCCCCGCGCTGGTCAATGAGGACCCGCAGGGGGACGCGTGGTTCTTCAAGATGAAGCTCGATGATCTGGGTGTTCTGGACGATTTCATGTCCGAGGACGAATACAAGGAATTTCTGGGCTGATCCCCGGAAGCGGAGAAACGCATGACCTATACCCCCACGGATTATAACCCCTATGATTTTGCCAATCGCCGCCATATCGGGCCAACGCCCGAAGAAATGGCGCAGATGCTTGACGCGCTTGGATGTGACAGTCTGGACCAGTTGATTGACCAGACCATTCCCGCCGATCTGCGCCAGCCTGACGCGCTGACATGGGCGCCCCTGTCGGAGGGTGAATTGCTGGCAAAATTGCGGGCCGTGGGGGAAAAAAACCGCGTCATGACCAGCCTTATCGGGCAGGGCTATTATGGCACGGTGACCCCGCCTGCAATTCTGCGCAATATCTTTGAAAACCCCGCATGGTATACAGCATACACGCCCTATCAGCCGGAAATTGCCCAAGGGCGGCTGGAAGCGTTGCTGAATTTCCAGACCATGGTTGCGGACCTGACCGGCCTGCCGGTTGCCAATGCATCCTTGCTGGACGAATCCACCGCCTGCGCCGAAGCCATGGTCATGGCGCAGCGCGTGGCCAGGTCCAAAGCGGCGGCGTTTTTCGTGGATGAAAATTGCCATCCCCAGAATATTGCCGTCATGCAGACCCGCGCCGCCCCGTTGGGCATTGAAATCATTGTGGGGGCACCGGAAACGCTGCAGCCCGATCAGGTGTTTGGCGCGATATTCCAGTATCCCGGCACTTACGGCGATTTGCGTGATTTCACACCGCAAATCGCGGCCTTGCATGATGCCAAGGCGCTGGCCATCATGGCAACCGACCTGTTGGCGCTTACCATGATCCGCGAACCGGGCCACCTTGGGGCCGATATTGCGGTGGGGTCTGCGCAGCGTTTCGGGGTGCCTATGGGCTATGGGGGGCCGCATGCCGCGTTCATGTCCTGCCGCGACGATTATAAGCGCGCCATGCCCGGACGGATTGTCGGCGTCAGCATTGATGCGCGCGGCAATCGTGCCTACCGGCTGTCGCTGCAAACCCGCGAACAGCATATCCGCCGCGAGAAGGCGACAAGCAATGTCTGCACCGCGCAAGCGCTTCTGGCGGTCATGGCGTCCATGTATGCGGTGTTTCATGGTCCCAAGGGGCTGCGCGCCATTGCGGAACGGGTGCATTTCCGCACCCAGCGCCTGTATCATGCGCTGCGCGCGGCGGGCGCGCGGGTGGTGGTCAAGGATTTCTTTGACACTATCACAGTTGATGTCGGTGTGGGGCAGGCGGGTATATTGGCCGCCGCACGTCAGGAAGGGCTGAACCTGCGCAAGATTGGCACCACGCATGTGGGCATTTCGCTGGATGAAACCACCGATGAGCGGGTCTTGATTTCCGTGTTGCGGGTGTTTGGCATTGAAGGCGTGCCGCCCCACCGGGCGCAACTGGGGTTTGACGATGCGTTCCTGCGCCAAAGCGGGTATCTGGACCACCCGATTTTCCATATGAACCGCGCTGAAACGGAAATGATGCGCTATATGCGCCGCCTGTCCGACCGCGACCTGGCACTTGACCGCGCCATGATCCCGCTTGGGTCTTGCACCATGAAGCTGAACGCGGCGGCGGAAATGATTCCGCTGTCCTGGCCGGAATTTTCCAGCCTGCACCCGTTTTGCCCGCCCGATCAGGCACAGGGCTATGCGCAGGCGATTTCGGACCTGAAGACGAAACTGTGCGAAATCACTGGCTATGACGCCATGTCGATGCAACCCAATTCGGGCGCGCAGGGCGAATATGCGGGGCTGTTGACGATTCAGGCCTATCACCGCGCGCGCGGTCAGGGGCACCGCGATATTTGCCTGATTCCCGTGTCGGCCCATGGCACCAACCCCGCCAGTGCGCAGATGTGCGGCATGAAGGTGGTTGTCGTCAAATCCAGCGCAAACGGCGATGTGGATCTGGATGATTTCCGCGAAAAGGCCGCAAAAGCCGGCGACAGGCTGGCGGCTTGCATGATAACCTATCCCAGCACGCACGGGGTGTTTGAACAAACTGTGCGCGAGGTGTGCCAGATCACCCATGATCATGGCGGGCAGGTCTATATTGACGGGGCGAACCTGAATGCCATGGTGGGGCTGGTCAAACCGGGTGAAATTGGCGGCGATGTCAGCCATCTGAACTTGCATAAGACATTTGCCATTCCCCATGGCGGGGGTGGCCCCGGCATGGGACCGATTGGCGTGAAGGCCCATCTGGCGCCCTTCCTGCCGGGGCATCCCGAAACCGGCGGCGCCGAAGGCCCGGTTTCGGCGGCACCTTACGGGTCGGCGTCCATTTTGCTGATTTCATGGGCCTATTGCCTGATGATGGGGGGCGCGGGCCTGACGCAAGCCACGCGCGTGGCAATTCTGAACGCCAATTACATCGCGGCGCGGTTGCGCGGGGCTTATGATATTTTGTTCATGGGCAACAAGGGCCGCGTGGCGCATGAATGCATCATTGACACCCGCCCCTTCGCCAAGGCCGGAATTACTGTGGATGATATCGCCAAACGCTTGATTGATAACGGCTTTCACGCGCCAACCATGAGCTGGCCTGTTTCGGGCACGCTGATGGTCGAACCCACAGAATCGGAAACCAAGGCCGAGATTGACCGCTTCATCACGGCACTTCTGGCCATCCGCGAAGAAATTCGCGCGGTCGAGGATGGAACGATCGATGCGGACAACAACCCGCTGAAACACGCCCCCCACACGGTCGAGGATTTGGTGGCTGACTGGGACCGCCCCTATTCGCGCGAAACAGGCTGCTTCCCGCCTGCCAGCTTTCGGGGGGACAAATACTGGCCACCTGTGGGGCGCGTGGACAATGTGTTCGGGGACCGCAACCTTGTGTGCACCTGTCCGCCTGTGGAAAGCTACCTTGATGCAGCGGAATAACGCCGCCAGATTTGGATGACCCAGCGGCCCCGCGACATGTGGGGGGCCGCGTTGCATTCAGGCAGCGGAAGATATGCGGATGGTGGTTTACTGGCTTGAAGGGGACGTGCGCCCTTGGATAAAGCCCGCGCTGTCGGCGGGCCGGGGTCTGCCGATCCGGCGTTATAGGGATGCAGTTTATCCAGGCGGCATATTCCTGAATTGTAAGCATCCGCTGAAGACCGTGGCCGTGCGGTGTTGATCAGAGGCGTTTGAGCGCAGCTTTTGGTTTACGCGGCTTCGGGGCCCACTTTTTGGCGAGACGCTCGAAGTTTTCGAGGATGCGGCCGATCTCTGCCTCATCGGGATCGAACTTCCCCCCATGCCATTCCAGCATCCGGTCGTGTTCTTCGTGCTTGGGGTCGGCCATGGCGTCAACGAAGTCGGCGTAGCCGGGGAACCCACCCACATCTTCAGGGGGACAAGCCCCGATAGCCCTGAAAAGACGCGGGTAGTCGGCACCCGGGATGGCATCATCGATTTTCTCGACCTTGATCACATGGTGCCAGTTGTCGCCAAAGTCATAGATGTAATGGATGGTCTTGGTGCCGACATCTTCGAGGACATCGATCAGGCTGGTTTTGCTGGCGGGCAGCGGGCCATCATAATAGCCGTCAGGATCTGGCACGCCCCAGCCAACGCCGCCGGCCCGGAACTCGTAAAGGTGGCTGTCGGTCCAGCCCATGGCGGCCTGGATCACATCGTGCAGACGGTTCAGCTTGATCTTGATCGGCACATCGAAGCGCCGCAATACTTGGGGCTCGACGTCAGATAATGTCACCTTGAGGCGCGCAACCAGCGTCATGCGGCAATCCTCTTCAATTCAGTTGCGGCCTTCCAATGCCATGGCAGCAATTCATGCACGCGCGAGATCGGGATCTCCGGCAGGCGGGCGAGGACATCGGCCAGCCATGCCTGTGGGTCGATGTCATTCATCTTTGCCGTGACAATGAGGCTATACATGAACGCAGCCCTGTCGCCACCACGTTCGGATCCTGCAAAAAGCCACGACTTTCTGCCCAATGCGATGCCTCTGAGAGCGCGCTCGGCGGCATTGTTCGTCATGCATAGGCGCCCATCATCAAGGAATGCAGTGAAGGCGTCCCAGCGGCCCTCGCCGATGAGCATATAATTCATCGCCTTGGCGACAGGGTTGTGCTTTGACATCCGGGCCCTCTCGGCAAGCATCCAGTCATGCAGATCATTGACCAGCGGCGCGACCCGTTGCTGGCGGACCTCATAGCGCTCTGCGGCGGACAGGCCGGTGATTTCACGCTCGACGGCAAAGATCGCATCGATCCGCGTCGCAGCGTCCAGCGCGATGGGAGATATCCCCTCTGCTACCTTCTTGCCCTTGCGGGCCCCGTTTTTGAAGATGGCGGCCTTGATATCTGCCAACTCAAAAAACTTGCGTCTGGCATGGCTCCAGCACAGTGCTGCGCGCACCGGACCCGGGCTTCGATCTGCCAGATACAGATCATTATAGCCGCCATAGACGTCCGACTGCAGCACACCCTGCCACCCGGCCAGATGCTTGTTGGGATGAATCATCTGACGATCAGGCGAGAACTTGAAGAAAGCCGCAGGCGGCGCGCCCCCATCCCACGGTCGATCATCACGCACATAGGTCCACAGCCGCGCAGTTTTGGTGCCGCACGCGCCAGAAGCGGAACGGTTGTGTCATCACCATGCAAACGGCCTGCGTCCAACACATGGCGTTCGATCAGCGCATGGATGGGAGCTAGCGCCACACAGGCATGCCCAATCAGGTCAGCCAGGGTGGACAGGCTGAGATCAATCCCTTCACGTGCAATCCGCTCGGCTTGCCGGTTCAGTGGTTGGTGCTGGCCATATTTATCAAAGGCGATCATCGCGATCAGTTGCGGCCCGGCCTAACCGCGCGGAATGGCGTGGAACGGGGCGGGTGGCTGGCTGATCTTCTCGCAGGCCCGACAGGTGAACTTCTCCCGCACGGTCTGGACCACCTTCCACTGACGGGGGATCACTTCCAGCGTCTCGGTGACATCCTCGCCCATCTTCACGATCCGGTCCGAGCCACAGCAGGTGCAACTGGTCGGCGCCTCAACCACCACACGTTCGCGCGGCAGGTGGTCGCGAAAGGGTTTGCGCACGGGCTTGCGCCGCGTGAAGGCACGCACGGTGCTGGTCTTGTCATGCGCTGCAGCTTGTTCAGCCGCCAGCGCATCTTCGGTGGCCGCGGCTTCCAATTCCTCAAGCTGCAATTCCAGCTGATCGATCAGTCGCGCGCGGCGCTCGGAGGAGATACCGTATTTGTCGCGCCGCAGTTTGGCGATCTCCAGCTTCAACTCCTGGATCATTGCCTCCGTGCAGGAGGCCAGGGCACGAACTTGCACCAATTCGGCTTCCGCCGCCTGT